>NZ_JAMOKS010000093.1:0-1159 GCF_023656785.1 Parabacteroides caecihominis | reverse complement strand
ACGATGGATAGGGGTTCTGAGAGGAAGGTCCCCCACACTGGTACTGAGACACGGACCAGACTCCTACGGGAGGCAGCAGTGAGGAATATTGGTCAATGGGCGAGAGCCTGAACCAGCCAAGTCGCGTGAAGGATGAAGGATCTATGGTTTGTAAACTTCTTTTATATGGGAATAAAGTGAGGAACGTGTTCCTTTTTGTATGTACCATATGAATAAGCATCGGCTAACTCCGTGCCAGCAGCCGCGGTAATACGGAGGATGCGAGCGTTATCCGGATTTATTGGGTTTAAAGGGTGCGTAGGTGGTTTTTTAAGTCAGCGGTGAAAGTTTGTGGCTCAACCATAAAATTGCCGTTGAAACTGGGGAACTTGAGTATATTTGAGGTAGGCGGAATGCGTGGTGTAGCGGTGAAATGCATAGATATCACGCAGAACTCCGATTGCGAAGGCAGCTTACTAAACTATAACTGACACTGAAGCACGAAAGCGTGGGGATCAAACAGGATTAGATACCCTGGTAGTCCACGCAGTAAACGATGATTACTAGCTGTTTGCGATACACAGTAAGCGGCACAGCGAAAGCGTTAAGTAATCCACCTGGGGAGTACGCCGGCAACGGTGAAACTCAAAGGAATTGACGGGGGCCCGCACAAGCGGAGGAACATGTGGTTTAATTCGATGATACGCGAGGAACCTTACCCGGGTTTGAACGCATTCGGACCGACTGTGAAAGCAGTCTTTCAGCAATGACCGTTTGCGAGGTGCTGCATGGTTGTCGTCAGCTCGTGCCGTGAGGTGTCGGCTTAAGTGCCATAACGAGCGCAACCCTTATCACTAGTTACTAACAGGTCATGCTGAGGACTCTAGTGAGACTGCCAGCGTAAGCTGTGAGGAAGGTGGGGATGACGTCAAATCAGCACGGCCCTTACATCCGGGGCGACACACGTGTTACAATGGTGGGGACAAAGGGCAGCTACACAGCGATGTGATGCTAATCTCCAAACCCCATCTCAGTTCGGATCGAAGTCTGCAACCCGACTTCGTGAAGCTGGATTCGCTAGTAATCGCGCATCAGCCATGGCGCGGTGAATACGTTCCCGGGCCTTGTACACACCGCCCGTCAAGCCATGGGAGTTGGGGGTACCTAAAGTCCGTAACCG
>NZ_JAMOKS010000092.1:0-1263 GCF_023656785.1 Parabacteroides caecihominis | reverse complement strand
CTTTCAGCTGTTCAATAGCCTTGTTCTTGATACTCTCGAAATCAAATTCTTCTTTCATAAAAAAAACTGTGTTAGCAAAGTTAATACTTTATTCCTTGCTGACACAGTTTAATTTACATCCTCACTGACTTCTCTTCCGTTTTTTATTCTTCAGAACTCTCGTTTGGGCTTCTTCTATTTATTGTTCTTTGTTCTGATTCAGACAATATTCCTCTTTATATATGTTTGTGTTCTGGGACAATGCACAAGGCATTTCAAACAGGTAGTGCATCCATGTATGTTAACGATTTCATCTCTTGAAACAGATCTACTCCAAACGTTTCATAATTGAATACGCCATCAGCCACTAATCCTGTATCGGATTGCGATATGGCTTTATAGCCCTTCCCGGTAATGAACTTGGCTAATTCGTCTGCTATTTCTCCCGCTTTATGTTCGGTTAGCGAATATTCATCATCGTCGAAATTGTAATTATCCGCCATCCGTGCTTGTACGTAGTCGGGCATATTAAATACCATTTTAGCATATTCTGCGGTTAGCGGAAGCGCAAAAACAATGACGGTCGGGAGTTGTCTGTTTTGCTTTTCATCCAAATGCGATATGCCGACAAAGCGAATCAGTTCTGCTCCTTGATTTTTTAATTCGTTTTCTATCTCTTAGTTTAAATATTTCATGTTTCTTTTTTTGTACTAAAGGTTACCATAAATAGCCTTCTTTTAAAAGAAAACAGGGAATACCTTAATAATTATAGATTAGTCTGTTACCTGTGTTATTATCTAATTCTTCTTTGTTAGGATAGCGGGCGATAAGACTAAATAACACTAAAGTCAAAAACTACAGTGACGAAATAGCCTGATTAGCAGGATATTCGTGAAGTCAAAGAAAAATGAATAGTGAATTAGGTAACGATTTGGTAACGATTGATTTTTGAGGTCAATTTCATTATTCTGCATTAATCTTCAAAGAACTCTCTTTTGTGTAAAGATAAAATATTTATTTGTTACTTCGATAACTTGGATTGGAAATATATAAATAAGATTGAGAATTTGTCTGTTTTTGTCTGCATATATACTGAGTTTCAAAATATAGCTAATATGTCGAATTTTTAATGTGTTGATAATGAATGTATAACTTATGTGTAAGGGGGTGTGTCAAAACTAAGGCACATCTCCTTTTTTATCTTAAAATAGTCGTTCCTCTTTTTTTTGTCTATGCGACTATTTTTTCAGTAATTAGGTAATAAGGCTTAATATTCGTCGTATG
>NZ_JAMOKS010000091.1:0-1272 GCF_023656785.1 Parabacteroides caecihominis | reverse complement strand
ATGCTCTAACTTTGCATAGTTCACCAAAGCAAGATTAATTCAATATATTTGTTGTATGAATAATTGAATTAACCGATCGGTAGAAGTAAACTATCTCGAGATGTAGAGTTGCAATCAGCTTCTAAACTAATTTTTGTAATAGACTTCTCCCGATCAAGCTGAAAAAGACTATATATATTAATGGAAAAAATCCAATTAGAGCTTGAGTCCATTCCAGCTTTTGGTTAATTCTCTAAAGCTGAACAAATATATGGAAAACTTATTTATCGGAATTGATTATTCTAAGAAAAGTTTTGATGTCTCTGCTTATATAAGCTCAGAGAAATCAAAAGAAGAGAAAATGAAATTGCACCTATTAGGTCATCAAAATTTCTCGAACGATGAAACAGGGTATATTCAAATGCTATCCTGGTTAGGGACTTTAACCTCTTTATCTCCCAAGCATTGGCTGTTCTGTGGTGAAGATTCTGGACTTTATAGTTATTCTATGAGTCATTATTTATACATTAAAGGATTCAGTATTTGGTTGGAAAATCCATTACATATGAAAAGAAGTATGGGGCTGGTTCGAGGAAAAAGTGATAAAAAAGATTCTGGTCTAATAGCCTTGTATTCTTATCGCTTTCGGGATCGCAGAGTTGATTTTGTGCCCAAACAAGATACGATTCAGCGTTTACAAGATTTAGAGGCGTATCGTCACCGTTTAATAAAAGCCAAGAAGTTATTGGGCGATTCATCCAAAGAATTGAATCTTTACGAGCAAACTCGTGATACGGCAGTGCTGGTTTATGAAAAGTCAATGGAACTGGTAGAGCAGATTGAGTCTCAGTTGAAAGAGGTAGAAGTACAAATTCAGCAGGTATTAAAATCCGATAAAGAAGTATATGACAATTATGAGCGGATAACCTCTGTTAAAGGTATTTCCTGGAAAACGGCAGTTGTTTTACTTATTTACAGTCACAACTTTACACGTTTTGAAACAGCAAGACAGTTTGCTTGTTATGCAGGTGTTGCCCCTTTCGAATACAGTTCGGGAACAAGTGTAAAAGGAGGTACTCATACCAGTCGCTTAGCCAATATGAGGGTAAAATCGCTTCTTGGAATGGCGGCAATGAGTGCCAAACGGTTCAATAAAGATATCGCGGAATATTATAATTCAAAAAAAGAAAAAGGAAAATCTCACAGAGTGATAATGAATAATATAAGTAATAAGTTAATACACATCTGTTTTGCCTTAGTGCGCCATCAGACTATGTATCAATATACTTATAA
>NZ_JAMOKS010000090.1:0-1340 GCF_023656785.1 Parabacteroides caecihominis | reverse complement strand
GGGCGGTTCGCGAACCACACGTGTCCACTAAAAAAAATTAAGATTTAACTGGGTGTCAATTTGGCACCCAGTATCTTTTGTCCCCATGAACAACTCACTAAACGGCTTTTTGTCGAGCAATCCTACACTCAATATCCGTAACACATCATAGGTGGAAACCTCTAATTGCAGCTCATTTTCAGCAATAGCAACTACACAATAAGCGATAATAGCAGAGTATATCTGTATTTTGACGGCATTTTCAGAAGTTCCATAGAATTCTTTTATTCTTAAATGTTGCTTGATCCACTTAAAGAAGATCTCAATACTCCATCTGTATTTGTAAATTAAGGCAATATCTTCCGGTTTCAAGTCCATATTATTAGTCAGGAAGACATAAGTCGCATTTTGCTCTTGGCTATAATAGGTAATACAACGGATAGCTTTCGGATATCCTTTCTTTGCAACTCGACTGGTAAACTCTACAATTTGATCTGCCATTACACCTGTTTCCTTATTATTACAACATCGTTCTTCAACAACTTTGTATGCCATATTTCTCTTTTTTCGAACTACAAAGAATGCTCCTGATGTATTGATATTATATAATTGAGGTGTACTAACATACGCTTTATCAAACACATAAAAAGAATTGGGAACATAAGGAATATGTTCCATCATTGTACAGTCGCTAACCGAATGATCTGTTAGTAAGTTCATAACGGGTATTTGACGTTTTACATCATAGAGTGTGTGGAGCTTCATTCCTCCCTTTTCTTCATTAAAAGGGCATGCCCACCAAAACGGCTTAAGACAAAAGGATATAGTAGAAGAATCAAAGGCATACAAATCGTTTTCAATGAAAAAATCGGAGACTTCAGCTTTCTTTTGACGAGCAATTTCTATTACTTTATGAGCATACTGTTCAAAGATCTCTACACTTCGAACTTCATTCGCTTTGGAAAGATTACTGCGGGTCACACTTTTACCAAATCCCAAATGGTGAAACTTTTCTTTGTGCGCATTTAATGTAGTCACTAAATCTCTGAGACTTTCTCGATTGGTTAATTGTCCAAAAATGAGAACACGAAGATGATTCCAACAGGTAAAAGACTTTACATACTTGTTTCCTTCATACTTCTCTACTAAACAATCAAACGCTCTTTTAGGAAGAAACTCACATAATTGAGTGAATACAAACTTACCTTGATGCATAATTACACTATAATTGCATTATTTGCCAATTTGGCATAATGTAAATATACACTCATTTCAAAAGTATACGTAATAAATATAGCTGCAAATAGCTATAGAACTATTAGTTAAGGGAAGTGTTAATGATTTTTAGTGGACACGTGTGG
>NZ_JAMOKS010000009.1:0-247334 GCF_023656785.1 Parabacteroides caecihominis | reverse complement strand
GGACTTCCAGCGAGATTTCTACCTCGTAGGCACTGCCGCTTTCACTGCCGCCAGTTCCAAACTTGACGGGAAGGTCTTTGAATGTCTTGTCGTTGGCCGGGTTGCCGTCCACATTCAGCACCAGGTCGAGCGTTAGCGTTGCTTCCGGTTGTACCAGGACGTAGCCAGGCAATGTCACGGTTCCGTTGGTGATCGGGAAACCACCAGTGCCGGGATCGGTATAAACGACTATTGGTCCGGCATTTCCTACAGGTTCTATCGCTTCCGAGCCGAGGTCAACAATGGCTGTCGAGGCAAGGCCGTTGATATGGACTGAGCGGATACGGAAACTGTCGGTTGTTCCTTTCAGTTTCAGTGTAAAGTTCAGTTGCGAAAGCAGGTGGCGGTATGTGAGCGGTGTCTTTACGGCATCGAACTGTTCGGCTATCGAGCCGTTTTGTTCTACCGAAAGCATCAGGTCTTCCTGTCCGGTCAGGGTATATTCCACTTTGCCGTTGTTGAGTGGGGCTGCCGGGTAATAGCCACGCAAGTAAACGGACGAACCGTCGACCGGATAATAGCGTTCGGGGGACAGGATAATTTCGTTATCGGTTGCTTCGCCCTCCCAACTGTCGGAATATTGACCGGCTGTGTTTCCGGCTGCAATGTTGACGGGGGTGCCGTCGAAAGCATCGACGGTGGCACGGGTGCGGATACCTGTATATAAATGTATAGCGACTTTGGCGATTTCCTCCGGGATGGTGATGGCAAGATCGAGAGTGTCGGTGTCTGCTTCGGTTGCCCGATAGAGCTGTGACGAGACGTCTTCACTGTAGGTTTGCTTTTTTCCGTCCGTACCCTGCCAGGATAATGTCAGCAGATGGGTGTCGCTTGATGTACCGGGGTCGACGTCTTCCGGCCAGGCAACACCGAGGATACCGGCTGTTGTGCTGCAAACCTTTTGTGCATCGGGAGTCGGGAGAAGCATGCCGAGAGTCGCAGAAGATGTTATTTCTTCTGTTGCCAGGTTTACAGCCTTGGCAATGCCCTGCAAGGTAGCATTCAGCGAGCCGGAGATCTGTCTGCCGGGGGCCGTCACCGTGAGACGCAGTATCTTGCGGATATCTTCGGGTTTAAGGGTCAGCTCATTCGTCTTTCCTTCGGCAAGGGATATGCTTGAACGGCTGGCTACATAGACAGGTGTATCCAGCGCAGGCATTATTGTTGATCCTTCGGGGACACGAACTGTTGCGGTAGCCGTGGCAAAGCCGTTGGTACCGTCTATCGTGACCGCTTCCGGATTGTCGGTTGTGAGCAGGGCGTCATACTGTCCGGCAGGCAGCCATTTGTCGAGTTTGCCTGTCGCATTTGCTGCATCGAACCGGCTTTCGAGCGGTTCCGTCAGTCCATCGCCAAAGATGCGGAGAGCCAGTACCTGCGCGCCGGGGTTTTCGACCGTGACGATGAGTTGTCCCTCCCCTTCATGTTCGGGTTCAGGCTTGTCGTCATCATGACAGGCGGCCAACAAAACGAAGGCGGCAGCCAGCAGGAACGGTTTAGCAACTAAGTTATTCAGTCTCATATTTTTTGTTTATAAATTATTCGTAGACACACGAAAAGCGGCACGACATCCTCCGGGGATGCCGTGTAACGATCGGTGCATCTGTTTTATTTATCGTTTACAACAGATGCGATTGATAAAGAGGAAAGAAATAATGGGCCAATTTGCTAATGTGCCAATATGCCAATGGAAATAGCAATAGGTTCAAAATTTTTCAGGTTTGATTGTTGCATCGTCGGTAAGGGCGGTTCGCGAACCGCCCTTACGGTGTCAATGTAAGCCTGTAAGGCTTTAACAAACCAGCCCAGGGTTCTAACCCTGGGTTTATGAAAACTCGCTCCTCCCTTTCCGCCCTGTAAGGGCGGGACAAGCTAAATATCAACCCTTTCCGTCTTGTCGCACCCCTACAGGGTGCCTCAGAAAGAGAAGGACTCAAGGGAACCCAGGGTTAGAACCCTGGGCTAGTTTGTTACAGGCCTACAGCCTGAAGGCACCGTCACTAATTGGTTCATCCTATAATTAGCAGATAGCTCAATTATTTCTATATTTTCACCTGCCGCGAACCCCGCCTGTCAACAGAAAACGGCTTTCCAATCACCGATGTTGCGGTCTTCTTTGTTGAAGTCGGCGCCTACTTTGACTAACTGGCGGCCATCGACTGTGTAAGGGATCAGATAGCCTCTGTCGTCGATTTGACGGAGGGCTTCGTCTACCGAACCGCTTAGTTTAAATTCGAATACGTAGATGTAGTCGGTTGTTTTTACTACTGCATCCGCACGACCACGGGCACTGCGAACTTCGGCATCGACGTATTGGCCCAGCAGCTTGAAGACCAAATAGAAGATTATCTGATAATGACGCTCGGTCCGGTCGTTCAGTTCATAGGGAATGTCTGCAAAGAAAGCACGCAGCCGTTCCATAAACGCATCGACATCACCGGCACGCAACTCCTGGCTGAACTTACCGATATAAAACGGAGCATTCGCTTCCGATAAAGACGTATAATACGGTGTGATGAAATTTAACCATCCATATTCCACTTCGGCATTCGGATAGCCAAGACGGAAAAAGTTGAATTCTGGATCATAATCTTTAATCGTCAGGTATCCGCTCTGATAAATGATCGGCACCGGGTTATGGAAGTCTGCCCGGTAGTCGGTCAGTGCGGCTGCCGGCACTTCTATGCCGTCCAGCTGGCGCAGATCGTAGTCTGTCTTTTTCAGCATATCGACCAGCATCGTAGGGGTTCCCGTAGCAAACCAATAGCTGCTGAAACGTTTCTGTAGCAATGCATTCAATACACTGAAAGGGTTAAAGATACCTTCTGTCCGGAACTCCGAGAAATGATAGCCGTCGTAACGTTTCGTCAGTTCGTTTACCGTTTGTTCGTATGTCAGCTTGTTCATAGCGGCAAGTGTGGCCAACTCGGGTTGGAAATCGCGTTCGATCTCGGACTTTGTCATGCCGCAAACCGTTGCATAATCGGGAGCCATACTGATATCTATCAGTTGGTTCAGGTTACTGAAAATACCCAGTTGCGAGAACTTTGTCACTCCTGTAATAAATACAAAACGCAAGTAGCGGTCAGCATCTTTCAGGACGGTGTAAAAGCCTGTCAGCATTTCGCGGTAAACGTTGTGCAGGTCATCATTAAATAATGTACGTAGCAGAGGTTTATCGTATTCGTCGATCAGAACGACTACCTTCTCCCCTGTTTTCTCACAGGCTTGTCGGATGATTTGCATGAAACGGCCTTCGTAATTAGTTGACTCCTTCTTTTTCGTGATTTCATACTTATCTTCCCAAGCGACCAGGTGATCATCCAATACTTGTTCCAAGCTCTCTTTCGTTTCATAGAATTTCGCATTCAAGCTCAGATGAAGCACCGGATAAACTTTCCATTCCTTTTCCAACTGCTCGATAGCCAGTCCTTTGAACAGGTCTTTTCGTCCGAGGAAATAGGCTTCCAGGGTAGAAAGCAGCAGACTTTTGCCAAAACGGCGCGGGCGGCTCATGAAATAAGGCTTACCAGTTGTCGCCATCTGATAGACCAACGCTGTTTTATCTACATATAGAAATCCATCTTCCCTCAAAGAGGTAAAATCCTGTATCCCTACCGGGAGTTTTCTGATCGGCATTGTTTCCATATTTCCGTTGTTTTTAAGCACGAACACAAAGATAAGAATAATATGCTAATGTAGCATATACCAATGGATATAGTAAATAGTTTGAGATTTGTCAAAAATTGGCACATTGGCATATTAGCAAATTGGCATATTATTCTTTTCTCTTTATCAATCTCATCATGTCAAAGAACGCTGTTTGCTATTTTTATTAGGGCATCTAATAAACGCTAAGCAGACACCCTAATAAGCGTTAAGCAGGAGGTCTAATAAGCACTAAGTAGACGCTTTATTAAGCACTTATTAGACCGGGTTATTCAATTTCAGGCCGGTCAGCACCACCTTCTGAAGGAGTGCCGACCGTCAGAATGTTTTTGTATTCAAGAGTTCTAGGCTCTTTCAACAATTGCTGTCCCATGCTGAATTGTGTGACGATACGCAAGGTGTATTTTCCGTCTTCCAAATCCGGAACCCTGACCAGTAGCAGGCTGGGATCGTTTTTCGTTAATTTGCGGGTAACCTTTATAGGGGCTTTTCCATCCTCGGGAACAAAGAAAATGCCTACTCCTTCGGCTTCACCTGCCACTTTGATGCGGTTTCCTTCGATGTAAATATCATCGTTGGGGGTAATTGTACCATCGGTCAGGTCGGTCAACGTATCTGTCACCAGACTGATGTAAGCTGTCTTTTGTTTCGGACCGAGAGATTCGACGGCTACCAACGCTAACTCTTTGCGTGCAAAACTGGTTAAGACCATATCGATCATCAGTTTGTGGATTTTGGCATCAAACGCAGCATCGTTGCTCGCAAAAGGACCGACGATACGGGGAAGAAGCTGATAATAATGGTTTATTACGCTTTGACCGCTCTTCAAACAGTCAAAAACGATCCGGTCGCGTTGTGTAAAAACATACACCAGAGTATCGTGTTTTATTTCCGAACCTTCGTCTATGATTTGTTGTGCAATATCTTCGTTACGCATCGTATCCCGGATATTCACTTCTGCTATACAATCGTTCTGATCGTCTTTGGTCAACTGATTGTCTTTTAAAAAATACTGCCACTTGAACTTTGCCATCGTGTTGAAAATTTAATTGTTAATACTAGTTGTGCCCTAAAGGGCGCTATGTTGTTTTATTTATTTTGCTATTCCCGTTCCTGGATGCAACGGAGAGTGATCGCCTCCCGAAGATGACCGGAGTAATTAAGTATACCTGAAGTAGAATTATTTTTTATATCGAGATATCGTCCGGCTTGCTTATTGTTCCCATCTGATCCTCCTGAATTAACATCATCCCGACACCATAAAAGAGTCACTTCTCCTATTCTTACAAATGACGTGGTTCCATTCCAATATCCTGTAAATCGGATATAGGTAGTTCTACCTTTATCGGTATTTTCAAAATAAAGAACCGCACCACCATCAGTAACCAGAGTAGATGCGTTTTTTAGATTCAAGGCTACTGAGTTATTTACACCTGGTGTGCTCTGAAATAAAGACTGATAATCTGTTATTTTTGTTATACGCCAACTTGCCGGGCAAGGATCATGCACTGTTTTCGAGGCATCTCCTCCCCAGGCAGTCTTGAGGTTGTTAAGATCATTCCATAAATATGCGTTATTGGGTTTATAAAGTGTTGTCGGATTCTGATATGCAGTTTGATGAGTAACTGTTCCTGCCGTATATATCAGCAATGGACAAAAAGTAAAGCCATCCGGAGCGTATAAATTCAACAATCCCTTCGTTGGTTTCGTCTGATTAGAAGATATATAAGTAATGTTATCATCTGAAGTATAACTACTTGGAAATAAATCTTTTCTTCCCCATTCATAGTGAAAGCCATGTGTTTTGGATTTTTCCAAAGGATTGGGAGGTACTTCTGTATAACCAGCCATTGCTCCGAGATTTCGATCCATCATCGGTAGCTGATCATTATCACTATTCAAATTATATGTAAATTTCAATTTTCGTTTCTTAGGTTCATCTACAGATTCATTGCCTGTTGCATCCGGAGCGTAATCGGTTACCCAGACATGCCAACTCCAAAGAATCTTGCCTTTCCCATCTACATCATCATAGGCGGCAATCAAACCGCTACCTCCTGTTGTATTCGGAGCAACACGGCAGTAGATGCGGGCATCATCAAAACTATTTCCATTTTCAAGATCGACAATATTGGTATGGTCGGTTGGAGAGTTTATTACTCCAAGTACCGGGTCACCCACATCGCCGTTCTCTTTGGTTTGCCACAAGACTTTTACGGATTGAATCCTGGAATCCTTACACCATCCCTGTAACAGATCATTTGGAATTTCATTTCCATTTTGTGAATATATATAAGGGTTAAAGCAGAAAGCACCACCGGGAGCCACCATAAAGCAGTTGGCTGTCGGCAGGAGATTCTCGTTTTTCTGTGATGCCGGAATCGGGTCGATGATCGTTACACGACGATCGTCGACCGGTAATCCTTTGTGCTTGAAAGAAATTGTATATTCATAATCTGTATTGCCATACAAATTAAAATCGGTATAGGCCGGACCACCAAGATAAAGACGGTAGTTGAGTTTCTTTTTTATATCAGTCTTATGACCTGCAATGAAGCTGGCATAACTGCTACCCGTAGGAGCATTGGCTTTAATGCGGTATAGAGCACTGTTGGACTCATTGTTTGTACCACGTACATTGGCCGGAATCCAGCGGGTATATTTTTTAGAGGCTATCTCTTCTTTTGTTAATTCTATGGTAGTGTACTGATCCAATAAAGAAGGATAAGTATAATTTTCCTTTTCATCGGGTTTCGAGATTACATTATAATTAAGAGGGATGCTTTCCAGCAGGATTTGATTCAAACTGTAATCTGTGTCCTCTGGATACTCCCAATGTAGCGTAAGACGGGTTGCCAGACGTTTGAGCAGGATACGAACGTCTTCTCCGGCAAGACTGCTTATGATTCCATTCGCACCTTTGCCTGTTATGTTTACATGTTTCAGATGGAGGACATAGGGCATTGTATTCATGTTTTCATCCTTGATGGATTCGATAACGGAGGCATCGACCGTTACTTCCTGAGCTTTGGAAAGGGTGGTTGTACCTAAAGATTTGGAACTACCTTGTCCCCAGGCTACAAAGACAAGCTGGCAATCGCTGGCTTCTGATAAATTGACTTTGAGTTTGCAACCTATGGCTTGATCATCCAGCGGGCCATTACCGTTAATGTAGTTTCCATCCTTATCATATTGCCTGATCTCCAGTTTATAAAGGGTAGTCGGTTTTGCCGCTGTTGCACGGGTTGCAACTGTCGGTGTCAATTCCGCATTGAAGGCTCCTTTCTTTAGAGAAAGTGCCTTAGTGGATGATGCGGATAGATCATAGCCATCCACTTCGTCGGCAATACCGATGTTGAGTGTTACCTCTACCGTCTTTCCATCCGATGGATTGACTACCGGATTGTCGATTTGTTCTTCGCAACCTGTGTTTAATACTGCTAGTGTCAAGAGTGCCATTATTACTCCTTTCGTTTCTAATTTTTGTCCTATACCTGCCATCCTTTTATCATTAATTTACTACATCAAAAGCGCCTTTTTAACAGTTTGTCAGAATCTCTTTCTTTTATAAGAAAGAGAGTTGGGACTGACGCTTTCTGTGTAATCGCTGTTTTTCAACGCATTACACACGAAGTAAATCAATGAACTTTTACGCCCTAAAGGATAGCGTTATTTCAATATTATCAAATTGTAGCAAAATAGTACCCCGAAACCTTGCCCCGGTCGTTAAAAGTTGCTACTTTAGCCGCCAATAACACTAGATTATCAAGCAATTTGACACCTCTCTCTTTCTTATAAAAGAAAGAGAGTTTCGCTTTTTTCTCTTCCCATTGAGATTCATATTGTTGTTCCAAGTTGTTATATTCCATTTTTACCGTTTTTTTAGACTCTCTCTTTCCTTTTTTTACGCACATTAACAATGTTATTGTTGAATACACCGGACAGGCCAGCCATATCCTATGGTATAACGTATTACTCTCATTGCATGGGGTTTCATTCCTGAGCCAAACATAAAGTTTCCACTCGCATTGTTTGCAAACCAGATATGTGCATATAATGGAGCATTCAATTGGGCAGTTGTATAAACACGTTCTGCGGATACAGGAAACCAAACTGTGTTATGTATCGTTTTTTCAATCAGCTTGTTCTCTCCTAAATAGAAAAGTCTTCCGCCTTTGGGATTTTTGTCCGGGCTGGTTCCAGGAGCTTTATCAATCAATTCGTCTGTAAGAAAGTAAGATGAATAATTAAACTCATTAGTACCTGAGATGATATACTCGGCATCATTACCTGAACCACTAATGCTACCTCCTGTCTGGAATCCGTCAAAAATAGATCCGGAAAAATTACTAGATCCTCCGGTTCCGTCAAACAAGGGTACGCGCCAGCCGGTAGGACAAGGATCGTCTATTGTCTTCTTTCCGCTATTATCCCAACTGTTAGGATTTGAACCTATTCCTCCTTCACCATATATAAAATGAAGCGGGTGTTGAATGGAATATTCATATTTGTTGGAGACTTCAGCAGGGTTAGTATTCGTTACTCCCAATGTAACTCCATCTCCATCGTAAATAACATCCACTTCATTGGTCGTTCCGTCAGCCGAAATGAAAAAAGGATCTTTGCGGGCTCCCTGATATAGGAATCCCTGGGTTTCGACATTGTCGCGGACAGTGTAGTTCTCTCCTTTATAAATGGCGGGATATCCTCCGGCTACTGCACCCAGGTCGCGATCCATCATCACACAATTAGCATATTTCTGACCTTCATTGAAAAGTGCGGAACGATATTTATGTACCGTGCCATTCTTGGTTTTCGCTTGTGCTTCTTCATACTCGCTGTAACTATTTATACGGACGGGTACATAATTGCTTATCCATAAATGCCAGCTCCAAACAACTGTCGAACCACTATAGGCAGCTATTACTGCGTTACCACCGTTGGTAACAGGTACTTTTACGTGAACCAGGGCAGTCGATGGATTATCGAGGTTCTCGTAATTAACCAGATTTTTGTGATTATCGTTTGATGCTACATATCCCATTACAAGGTCACCACTGGTTCCGGCATCTTTGGTCTGCCAAAGGACTTTTACAGAAGTGATGGTCTTGCCGGAAGCTATTGCTCCGCCGCTAGTCAGATAGGTGTTCCAGCCATCTGTTCCGGCTTCGTGTTTGTAGGGATTAAAACAAATGTTCGTACCCGGAAGCATCATGAAACAGTTGGAGGTCGTTTGCTGGTTAGTGCTTATAACCGGTGTCTGGTCGAGCAACTGGATGCGTGGGTCGTTGGCATAATCGGCCTTATTGATATTGACTGTCCAATGGTAGTTGGTATTTTCCAGCAGATTGAAATCGTCGGTTTCGTTGCCGCCCAAATAGACACGGTAGTAGAGGCGTTCTTTCTTTTCGCTGTTGTCTACCACAAACTCGGCATAAGTGGCTGCCGGGTTGGCGTTCGTCTTATTACGGTAATAAGGGGAGTTGGAATAGGAAGATATGCCGCGGGCATTGGCGGGAATCCAAACGGTTTGCGTCCGGGTTGTCCCATTTTCTATATTTGTTCCTGTCAGGCGATAGACATCGACGAACTCGGCAACGGAAGTCGGATAGACATTCCCCCATTTGTCGGTCTTCTCTGTTTGGGGAACAAGACGGTAATGGGCCGGGACCTGGCAGAGTTTGACTTCTTTCAGGATATAGCCATTGTCAGTCATATCCTTGGAAAAAGACCAGTCTAACTGCACTTTTACAGCCAGACGTTTGAGTAGCAGACGGACGTCTTTTCCTGCCGGACTTTGGATTTTACCATCGGAAGTGATGTTGACATTTTCCAAATAGAGATAGTAGGGCATATTGGCCAGGTCGTTACCGGTAGCATCAGTCGAAATTCCTTTGATCTTACTGGTTTCAGCTTTCACTTTCAAATCCTGCACGGCGGATAAAGTTTTACCGGTAAGTGAACCAAAATCAGCGGAGGCTCCACGGGCGACAAGCAGTAGTTTACTTCCTGTATCCGGAGTTAACTTGACAGTAGTAGTAGTACCCAAAGCTGCACCAATCGTTTGTTCAGAGAGTGTGTTACTTTTTACACTTCCCCCCGATACATATTGGATAATATCGAGGTTATACAATTTATCCGGTATATTGCCAGCTGCTTTGGTGCGCATATCGGCAACAGATGCGATTTCAAAGGCTGACCGATTACAACTACCTGCCTTGCTGGTCGGCGAAGCGGTTGCTCCTGCCCCATCTTCTTCGTCGGCAATGCCGAGATCGAGCGTTACTGCCACCGTCTTTCCTTCCGACGGATTCACCGCCGGAGGGTCGATTTGCTCTTCGCAACCTGTGCTTATTAATACCAGTGATAAGAGTGTCATAATTACTCCTTTCGTTTCTAATTTGTGTCCTATACTTGCCATCCTTTTATCATTAATTTACTACATCAAAAGCGCCGTTTTAACAGTTTGTCAGAATCTCTTTCTTTTATAAGAAAGAGAGTTGGGACTGACGCTTTCTGTGTAATCGCTGTTTTTCAACGTATTACATAGCAAAGTAAATCAATGAACTTTTACGCCCTAAAGGATAGCGTTATTTCAATATTATCAAATTGTAGCAAAATAGTACCCCGAAACCTTGCCCCGGTCGTTAAAAGTTGCTACTTTAGCCGCCATTATCGCTCGATTATCAAGCAATTTGACAGCTCTCTCTTTCTTATAAAAGAAAGAGATTTTTGCTTTTTTCTCTTTCCATTGAGATTCATATTGTTGTTCCAACTTGTTATATTCCATTTTTACCGTTTTTTTTAGACTCTCTCTTTCCTTTTTTTACGCACATTAACAATGTTATTGTTGAATACACCGGACAGGCCAACCAAAAGCGGAATTAGTAATAATATTCACTTCTACCATTGTTGGTTTAAATCCTTGGTAATAACGTTCGTCATCGGCTCCCCACATATGACCATATTTTCCGGCAAAACTTAACTTTCCGTTATTTATGCAATGGCGTTCGGCATTTGCAGGTATCCATACGGAATTATAGATTGTCTTGGTTTCTATAGCAGCATCCCCTATCAGAAATAAACGTCCTCCTTTCGGATTATTATTGTCCGGAACGGAAGTATAACTGCCATACCAGTTATTATAGTAATAAAGAAACTTGCTGTAATTTGCGTTTACATTATATACGAAAGTTCCGCTTGACGTCTTTCCGAAATTGGTAAAGATGGAATTTGCCTGAATATTGTCATTTGATAGCGATCTGTCATTGGCAAATATATTAGGGACTTTCCATCCTTTCGGACAAGGATCGTAAATTGTCTTTTTTCCGGGAGCCATGTTTCCGTCAGCATTCCAGAATTTAGTCCTGTTGCTTTCCGTATTCCATACTCCGTTGCTATAAGTATAAAAGGTAGACGGATTAGCGATAGCAGTATTCATGGATGCTTGTGTGTGTGTATTTTTTATTCCTGTGGAAAAGCCATTTCCATCATAGATAATGTCCGTTTCCTTATTGGTCCCGTCAGCTGAAGGGAAAAACGGGTCTTTACGTCCCCATTGATAGAGAAGTCCAAAGGTGTTGACAGCATCCATGACCGTAAAGTCCTCACCTATGGTAATACCAGGGAAGCCGCCTTTGCGTGCTCCCAAGTCGCGATCCATCATTACGTTGGCTGCATATACGCCTCCTTCCTGAAATAAGGGGGAATCATATTTATGTACTGTTCCATTAGAAGAAGATGTCTGAGCTGCCGCATATTCCGAAAAACTGTTAATGCGTGTCGGCACATAGTCTGTGATCCAAAGGTGCCAGCTCCAAACGACTGTTTCACCGCTATAAGCGGCTATCACTGCGTTACCACCGTTGGTAACAGGTACTTTTACATGGATAAGGGCATCTTTTATCTTGTCACCGTCGGTCAGATTGACCAGATTCTGATGGTTGGTGTTGTCTACAATATATCCCATCACCAAGTCGCCGCTGGTTCCGGCATCTTTTGTTTGCCAGAACACTTCTACCCTGTCGATTGTTTTGTTTGGCTGAATGGTTATTCCATTGGTCGTCAATTGCGTATTCCAACCATCTGTTCCGGCTTCGTGTTCATAAGGGTTGAAACAGATATTTGTACCTGGTTTCATCATGAAGCAGTTAGCGGTTGGTTGTTCATTGGTACTTATAACCGGTGTCTGGTCGAGCAACTGGATGCGTGGGTCGTTGGCATAATCGGCCTTATTGATATTGACAGTCCAATGGTAGTTGGTATTTTCCAGCAGGTTGAAATCGTCGGTTTCGTTACCGCCCAGATAGACACGGTAGTAGAGACGTTCTTTCTTTTCGCTGTTGTCTACCACAAATTCGGCATAAGTGGCTGCCGGGTTGGCATTTGTCTTATTCCGGTAATAAGGGGAATTGGAATAGGAAGATATGCCGCGGGCATTGGCGGGAATCCAAACGGTTTGCGTGCCGTTGGCGTCTGTAAGTTCTGTTCCTGTCAGGCGATAGGCATCGACGAACTCAGCAATGGAGCTCGGATAGACTTCGCCCCATTTGTCGGTAGATTCTGTTTGTGGAATCAGCCTGTAATGGGCCGGGACCTGGCAGAGTTTGACTTCTTTCAGCGTGTATTTGTCAGCAGTCATCTTTTCGTCTAATATCCAGTCTAACCGAACTTTCACGGCCAGACGTTTGAGTAACAGGCGGACATCTTTGCCTTGGGGGCTTTGGATTTTATATCGACCATCTTCATAAATGATATTGACATCTTCCAGCAGGAGATAATAGGGCATATCAGCTAAAGTAGCACCGGTAGCATCAGTTGCTATCTTATTGATATTGCTGGTCTTTGCTTCTACTATTATATCAGTAACCGACCGTACTGCGTCAAGGGTTCCTTTACCGGAAAGACCGCTAAAGTAGTTACTGCTACCACGAGCGATCAGAAGTAATTTGCAATTGCTTGCTGTTTGCAGGCTTGCTGTGAAAGTGGTTCCAGTGGTTGCAGTTAGATTCTGATTTTTGAGTTTACTACCGGTGGAACTATATTGTATGATTTCCAGGTTGTAAAATTGATCGGGGATATCTGTCCCAGATTTGGTCCGTACATCAGACACAGGAACGACCTCCAAAGCCGAACCGCTGTTGCTGCCTGCCTTGCTGGTCGGCGAATCGTTTGCTCCTGCCCCATCTTCTTCGTTGGCAATACCGAGATTGAGCGTTACTTCCACCGTCTCTCCTTCCGACGGATTCACCGCCGAAGGGTCGATTTTGTCTTCGCAACCTGTGCTTATTAATACCAGTGATAAGAGTGCCATAATAACTCCTTTCGTTTCTAATTTATGTCCTATACCTGCCATCCTTTTATCATTAATTTACTACATCAAAAGCGCCGTTTTAACAGTTTGTCAGAATCTCTTTCTTTTATAAGAAAGAGAGTTGGGACTGACGCTATCTGTGTAATCGCTGTTTTTCAACGTGTTACACACGAAGTAAATCAATAAATTTTTACGCCTTTCAGGATGGCGTTATTTCAATATTATCAAATTGTAGCAAAATAGTACCCCAAAACCTTGCCCCGGTCGTTAAAAGTTGCTATTTTAGCCGCCAATAACACTAGATTATCAAGCAATTTGACACCGCTCTCTTTCTTATAAAAGAAAGAGATTTTTGCTTTTTTCTCTTTCCATTGAGTTTCATATTGTTGTTCCAACTTGTTATATTTTATTTTTACCGTTTTTTTCATACACTCTCTTTCCTTTTTTTACGCACATTAACAATCACGTTCAGACACACGAAAAAGTGGCACAATCTTTTGCAGGACTACAAGGCATACCTTTTCTCTTTGATCAGGAGATACAATAGGTGTATAAATTTCTATTAATATATTTTATCAACTTCTCTTGCAGCATTTTCAGGCTCTTATCCATCTTCATTGGTATAAACATTTAATAATTTAGTGATATTAAGCTATGAAGACGTTGAAATTATTTTTAATGGCCACGGGAGTTTTATTTACTTCTTTAACCTTTCAATCTTGTTTGGATGATGATGATAACTATTATTATGGGTATCTAACGCCAAACGCCCTTGTGACAGTAAAACCGGTTAGTGATAACTCATTCTTCCTGCAATTGGATGACTCAACAACATTATTACCGGCAAACCTGACTTCTTCGCCTTACGGAGATAAAGAAGTTAGAGCACTGGTCAATTTCAGTGTGGTAAACGAACCTAGTGAAGGCTATACTAAAGCTGTCCATGTTAATTGGATAGACAGTATTCTGACAAAACAAATCGCTCCGGATCTGGGAGTGGATAACGATTCTGTATATGGAACAGACCCAGTAGAAATGATTAAGGACTGGGTAACAATTGCAGAAGATGGCTACCTGACACTCCGTTTCAGAACATTGTGGGGAGATCGCAGCAAGGCTCATTTCGTAAACTTACTGGTAAGTAAAGATCCGGCTAATCCTTATGAAGTAGAGTTTCGTCACAATGCTTACGGAGATGTCTACGGAACGGAAGGTGACGGATTGGTCGCTTTCAAACTGGATGAACTGCCGGATACAGAAGGTAAGACTGTTAAGCTGAAACTGAAATGGAAATCGTTTAGCGGCGATAAATCGGCAGAGTTTGACTACTGCACCCGTAAATCCACTCCTGCAAAAGTAGAAATTACAGGCGATAAGAGTGTGCTGAATTTAAAATAAATAGTGTAACATACGAAGCAGATTAAATCTGCTAAAACAAAAATGCTATGTCTCACTTGAGACATAGCATTTTTGTTTACATATAATAATGTCTTTTTTCTATATTAGAAAGAATATCAATTTCTCCAATTAACCCGTATAAGTTTTTCCTGAAAAGGGTATTTCACCATTGAATATGACCAGGGAACTGAATCCAGCAAAACATCGTAAGGTTTATCTTCCATTTTCAGGTTCCAATAATCTGACATATCCTCCAATACTCCCTCCCGTCTCAGGAATGTTTCCTGGAAGCCTCTATTAGAAACATTTTTCATTTTACTCCAATTTATCTTTAGGCTGTTCAACAGTTCATCAATTAAAGAAGTTTCTTTACTTGTCAGTTCAATATTGCAAGGCAAAGGATCGGATAGCGGATAATTTAACATTATCTTAAATAACACTAATTCAGAATCTTTTACCTCTAATGAATATGTTGCCAGATACTGTAACAAAAAAATTCCCCGGATCTGCTTTTCTTTATCAATAAACTCTCTACGGGAATCCGCTAAATATCCTAACCTATAAAAAAATATTGGTAAAAAGGGAGCTGTTAAAACGATCCCGGCATTTTTCACTTTAAAAATCTGTGCATTTGAATTTTCCATTGTAATAATTTTTTATTGTTTACGTTCTAACTTATCATATGTGAATTCTATAGTTTCAAGTTCGACTTCATCCTTGTTGTTTTCCAAAAAAGCAGGCGCATCAAGTTTTATCGCATAAGCATCTGTAGCTAGCCATTTACGCAACGGTGTTCCGTCCGAATCAGACAAACAGATAGTTATCTGATATAACGTAGGACCACAAAAAGTACCCATTAACTTTTTAAATAAATCAGTTTTAACTGGAGCAAGTGATCTTTTTAAGATCAGATTAGTTTGTTTTGTTGGGAATTCTTCTTCCACAACCAAACCGCTTACTTCTTTAAAAGGAATCTCACTTATATGAGAATCATTTTCCAATTTAACATTGAAATAAAATGCAGGAAATGGCCTTACATTATCTTGTTTATGTTCTACCATAATTATCGTTCTTATATTAACAATTTAGGTTACAACCTTCGTTTTATTCAATTGTTTTTTAGATCTGTTATTCAACTAATTGTTCCCAACATATTGAAATGAGATAATGCATCTTTTTTATATTGTCTGCCGATAGGAACTGTTTGATCGCCAATATAAAATATATTACCGATATAACCAACGACATGATTCTTGTTGACAATATAAGAACGATGTACTCGGATAAACAGATCTTTCGACAGATGTTGCATTGTATCCGTCAGTGTGTATGCAACTGTCGCTTTAGCACCTGCCTGTAAATAGAAAGTGCAATAACTGCCTGATGCTTCTATATAGAGGATATCACTAAACAATATTTTTCGGAAGTGATCCTGTATTCTGATAAATATACTATCCACTACGTTTTTATCCACACCTCCTACAGCATTGGCAGTAGCCTCCTGTAATGTTCGTTCTTCAAAATTGAGTGTATTCATTTTGTTTCATATTAAAGAGGTTTTATGGGCCTCAGGTTATGTGTACAAAGGTAGTAGGAAGGGAGCGCGGATAGTTCCAATGGATTTCTTATTTAATTTTACCTATATTTGGTTGATTAACAATAGACTATGATTATATATCAAATGGTATAAGTTTACGATTTAAGAAAGAAATATATAATTTGAGAATGCCTTTGTCAGGAATTCGCCTTCATTTTCTTTCTCCACTGCAAAGGAGGCATATGATGACGGGCATTAAAAGCCAGATAGAATGATGATGACGTTTGAAAACCGACCAATTCGGAAACATCGATCACCTTTATATCTGAATTCAAAAGTAATATCTCCGCTTCATCCAAACGAAGAGCGGTTACATATTCAGGAAAACGCATTCCCAACTGCTGACTGAAATATAAACTTAACGAAGTCGCATTCATACCCAGTCCACTTGCTAATATTTTAAGTGTCAAATTAGGATTATGCAAGCATTTGGGTGATTTTAATAAACGGATCACCTCCCCTTCTTCTTCTTTTTCCGGAGTAAGTGGAATGGGGATCTCGTTCTTCTGTTTGGTTTTGGTGAAAAAATGGGGCAATAGATAAAAACCTATTTTACTTTTTACAGTCCGGTAAAATACAGATTGATTTAACAGATATCCACCTATAAAAATAGTTGATATATTATATAGAATATTACATACATAACAGGAAGTAAACATACTTATTATAGAAATAAGATAGAAACATAAAAGATAGAATAAGTCCTTTCTAATAAGTTGCATTTGTGGAGTATTATCAGCATTTACTCCATTCAAAATACGTGGCAGATAAACTAATAATTGTACAACTAAAGATAAATAGCAACCAATACGGAAATAGGGCCACCAGGCAGAACTATTAAGTCTGAATTCAGACCAGCTATAAATCAACTTATCGGGAACCGGATTGAACAATCTCATCCCGATATAAATGCCGATCAATACTCCGGGGAGAAGCAGATGCCGTCTCCATTGCCGTCCATCCGGTAACCGGTTAGTTATCCTGAAACGAAAATACAGGTAAAACAAAGGAGTAAGCAATGTGAAAGCCCAACTGTTCACGCTGGGAATAAGAGCGATCTTTTTGAAAAGAAAGAGTCCTTCATACCAGCTATTATAAAAAGAGACTAAACAAAGAACCCATGCTATGGAAGTTAAAAGTATGACCTTTTTGTTATATCTGCTATATTGTAGCAAACAAATCCCGGCAATGCTTAAAACAGCCCAGGCGAGTAAGGAGGTACAAATAACTAATATCTTAAATAGTAGTAATGACATGATAAATTTGTTGGTTACAAATGTACTGACTAAAGTTGAGAAATGCAGCTTTCTTTGATTTTTTTATCCTCAGACAGTAGTTGTACAAAATAAAATAGCTTATTTTGTGCTGCCGTAAGGCTTTAATGCGAGGTTATCTATAAGGTGAGAAGATGAGTAAGATTTGTTGTACGAAAGCTTTAGGGGTATTGTTTTTCATCTTTTGTTCGTTCATAATTAACGGACAAGAACAATTAGCACCATCCGACACCATCCGTAACGTCCGGCTCCGGGAGGTGGTTGTCACAGCAACCCAGCCTGATGCCCCCGGTACCAGTTCATTGATTGGCCAGGATGCGATTCGCCATATACAGGCTACCGACCTGTCTGATCTGTCCCAATTATTGCCTGGCGTACTTACCCGTAATCCCGATTTGAATTCTCCGGCAGTTTTTACGATCCGCAGTGCAACATACGAGAATACGACAAATGCATTGGGAACAGCCATACTGGTGGATGGAATGCGAATGAACAATAATATGAATATGCAGCAGCTCGGACTTGAAGGCCAGGGCAGTCTCTTCAACAGTTCGGTCCTTTCCGGATTTGATGTGCGTTCGATTTCTCCGGCTTCCATCGAGTCTGTAGAGGTAATACGCGGTGTTCCTTCTGCCCGCTATGGGGATGCTACCAGCGGCATAGTACTGGTAAACTCAAAGGCTGGGGTGCAACCCTATACAGTGGGACTCCGCTTCACGGCTACTGAAAAACTGGCTTCCATAAGTAAAGGAATGGAAATTGGAACTCATGGAGGCATTCTCCATCTGGGAGCAGATTATGCACTTTCATCACAAGATCCCCGGTTACTGGAACAGACATTTCAACGGGTAGGTGTTCAAATTGCCCATGCGAAGGATTTTGAAACTGCAACGCTCTGTACCAATCTGCGGGGATACTGGATGCAGGATAAAGGAGGCGGAGGCCGTAATACGATTGACGGAGAATATCAGAAAGTCTTCAACCGAGGTTTCTCCTTTTCGGCAAACGGCCGGTGGGATTTGAACAAATCCTGGATTTCGAATCTCGAGTATCATGCCGGGCTGACTTACAGTTATCAAAAGAACAAATCGAGCACATACTATTCAGGAACGCAGCAAGTTACTACTTATACCCGTTTGCCGGGTGAACAGTTGGGCGTCTTTTTGGCACCCAACTATTTCAGTGATCTTTCGGTAGAAGGGAAGCCTTTATCTGCGGATGCTTCACTTACGGCAAATCTCAGGAACACGCTATATAATAATGTATATAATCATTTCATGGCAGGTGTGGAAATAGGTACGGAAGGTAACCGTGGAGAAGGCATTCGGTTTGATCCGCTCCGCCCGACATTGGAAATGCTCCGGATGCGTACCCGCTCTTTTCGCAGCATTCCTTTCGTGCATCAATATACAGCCTTCGCTGAAGATAAAGTCACTTTCCATACAGGAAAGATGCGGACTGAGTTACAGCTGGGTGTACGTCTTACCAAACTGCAAACAAAGGCGTTACACTATGCTCCGGCAGCAGACCCGCGTATCAATGTGAGGCAAATCCTGGTGGAACGGAAAGACGATGCTATGCTGAAACATCTCAGTATACGTGCCGGTTGGGGATTGATGCATAAGATGCCCGTATTGGCGTATTTATATCCGGACAAATCCTATACCGATCAAAACTGCTTCACTTATAATGACATAGAGAACGGCGAACGGCTGACCGTAATGCATACTTTCGTGACCGACCGGACTTTTAATCCTGATCTGCGCCTGCCTGTAAACCGGAAATTTGAATTAGGACTTAACTTACGGCTCGGACAAATGACAGCCGATGTCGTATGGTTCAGGGAGCATCTTCGCAACGGGTTCAGCACGACAGAGCAAGCTGAACCGTTTACATACCGCCGTTACGATCAGTTGATCGGCAAGGGAGAGCATCCCGAACTGACCTCCGATGGCATAGTGAACAACGGGAAGCCTCTCTCCTACACTACTCATGCAACTTTTGCCACTTACACCTCCCCTGAGAATGGTATCGAGCAATTGAAACAAGGTATCGAATATACGCTCGACGCAGGACATTGGAACCCTTTGCACACATCGCTGCTTATCAGCGGCAGCTATCTGAATCTGCATGAAAAGAATACCGCCCTTTCGGCTATATATCCACAGGCAGATTTTAATGGCAAATCATATCCGTATGTTGGCATTTACGAATCGGACCACTTTGCTTCCAACCTGCGGATATGGAAACAATGCAATACCCGCTTCCAGTTCATTACCCAATTACCCCGCATCGGTCTGATCACCACGTTGACTTTACAAGCTGTATGGATGGATAAACAACGCCGGGGCATGGAGAGTAATTACAATAACCCCGTTTATCTGGTTGATGATAACGGAAACCGGATAGATGGAGATCCGATGACCGACACCGAGCACCATAAACATCTTAACCCGGTATATTATATGGATAACGAAGGCGTACAGCATCCGTTCACTCCGGAAATGGCAAACGATAAACGTTTTGCAGACCTGGTGCTGGATGCAGGGACAGAGACCCGGTATCAGGAGGATTCGTTCGGCCCTTATTTCCTGCTGAATCTCCGGGTGACGAAAAATATAGGCCGCTATGTATCGGTGGCTTTTTGTGCCAATAATTTCACACAATCGAATCCAAAGAAGTATACCCGCAGCACACAACAGTATACGATTCAAAATCCAGGTTTATATTATGGAGCCGAGATGACGATCCGGTTTTAAAAGAGTTTTAATAGAAAACAAATATCAAATGAAAAAAGGTTTTTACTTATTACTTGTTTTAGTATTCTTCCTTGCTTCCTGTTCGGAAGATGGGAATCGTTCTTCCAGTGTTCATATCCAGCTGTTACTTCCCGAAGGTTATTCCACATTGCCTTATGAAGAGATGGAAGTAACACTGACCAATAAAGATCAGGGAACGGTGTATTCTTTGCATTGTTCATCGACAGGACAAGCGTTATTTAGTGTTGAACCTGGTTACTACGCTGCTTCGGTACATTATCAAGCTGCTTCCGGGCTTGTTTTTAGCGGAAGAATAGAATCTTTATCGCTGCTTTCTGACCAGGATGAAGCGCAAGGGGTCATAGAACTTCCTCTGTCGTTGGCTAAAACCAGTGCCCTCGTTATTAAAGAGATTTACTTTGGAGGTTGCAAGGGATTGAATAACGAAGAATATAAGGATGACCAGTATGTGACCTTATATAATAATTCAGACCAGACAATCTATCTGGATGGTTTGTGTCTCGGCATTGTAGATCCGGGTAATAATCTTGAATCTCCCTGGATGAACTATACGGATATGAAACGGATTCCGGTAAATGATCTGACCTGGCAATTCCCGGGAAGCGGCAAGGAATATCCTTTGGCACCGGGAGAAGAAATAACCATCGCCACGAATGCGGTGGATCACACGAGTGGCGAATATCAGCATGCCAATTCCGTAGACCTGTCCGGAGTCGATTGGGGATTCTGGGATGTTTCTCTTGGTCGGCAAACAATTGCAGCCGGTGTAAAACCGATGACGTTGCTTGCCAATCTGAATCCGTCATTGGTGATGTATTCCCTCCCTGTTTTTGGTCCTACGTTTATGGTGTTCAGTTTGCAGGATTCTCCGGAAGAATATGTGCAGGACCCGGATAACCGTGAACCACGGCCCAAAGCGTCGAATCAGGAAAAACGTTATCTGATGGTTCCTCAGGAATGGGTAATAGACTGTATAGAATGCGTGAAGGATGTCAATTCTCCTAAACGAGTACCTAATGGGCTCGACAATGGGAAATGCTATATTCCAGGCGACCGGTATTCAGGCCGGTCGATTATCCGGAAGAAAACAGGAACGACAGACGGACGTGCTGTTTATCAGGACACGAATAATTCAGCCGAAGATATGGAAGTAACTTTAGCTACTCTAAAAACAAAATAAAGGCATGAGAAGCCGGGAAATACTGTTCGGATTATTCCTTTCGTTATCAATGACGGTTTCCGCTCAAACCGATACGTTGTCTATACCTTCTACAGAAGAAGTGTACAGGCAAAACTACTGGTTGACCGGAACTAATCCTGTGGGATTGTCGTTCAACCGTTTCCGCTCTTTCTCAGTGGCGGAAGCGAGTTATAGCCATCATAAAGGGAATTTTGGCAACGTCAGTATTCCGGCTTCAGCGGATATATACTCTGTGTATAGCGAATCATTTCAAACGGTGGACAAGGTTTCAATTTATGGTAAGATAGGCTATACACAGTTTCAGAATCGGCAACAGAACTGGAATGGGATGACAGGCGATTACTGGCAAGCCGTGAACTTATGTGATTCCATAAGTGGAAAACAGCGTTCGGAAGAGTATCAGTTAGCTGGTGGCTTTTCCCTGCCGGTCCATCCGCGCTGGTTGTTGGGGGCAAAAGCCGATTATCAAGTACAACTGACTGCAAAAGACACTGATCCGCGAAATAAAAACCAGTGGATGGAATGGCGACTTACTCCGGGAGTAGGATACCTGTACGGAAACCTGCACCTGGGCGCCTCTCTGCTTTATGTCCGCCGAAAGGAAACCGTTAATTACCAGAATATGGGAAGTCATACCACTTATCCTGTCCTGGTCGCTTATCCCCTTGGATTCTTTAAAACCTTATCATGGGGTGAAAATGTAAACTGGTATTATTCAGGACAGGAGCTTGGTGGAGCCTTACAACTTCATTTCAACAGAGGCTCTTTCCAATTATATCAAGATATTAGCGGAAGTGCTGCTTCGCAGACCGTAGAGAGTGACCGTATAAAAAATAAAAAAGAAGGCGAAACAGATAGCTGGCAAGTGGAGTATAAAGGCAAATTGCAAAAAGTATGCCCTGACCACAGGCATGAATGGGAATGGTTGGCTACATTTAATCATGCTGATAACTTTGACCCGTTACAACATCAGGTGGAATACAATACCTGGCAATCGGACGGTAGGTTACTTCGTTCTACCCGACGCACAAGCCGGTATGCTCTGACCTACGGATATTATCAGTTGCGTGATGTCTGGCATTCCCGTTTCTCTATTCTTTCAGGAATTATGTACCGTCAGGCAAAAACGGCTCTGCTGTTTTATCCGGCGGAGTACACGCAACCGGTTCATCGGTTTACAGTCCATACTACGTTTGTTCAAAATATTTTATTGCCAGATGCTTCCCTCGACTTATCTCTGGGTGGTCAGTATGGAAAAGGTGGAGGAACGATCATGGATGAGAAACAGTTATCTCCTGGTGAAAATGCTCCGGAAATTACGTTATGGCAGAATCATAGCAGATTACAACAGATGTTCGATTATGAAACAATGTCACGTTGGGGGTTACATTCTTCTATTACATATACACGATCAACATCTTTTCGTTGGTTCATTCAGTTGGCTTTTGATTTTGAAAAGACGCCTGATAATATGATTTATACCGATTCAAAAAAAATAACAGCTAATATTGGTTTGTTATTTTAAATAGAATGTGTAGTTTTGGCAAACAATTTTAAAATAACAAAACAATGAAAAACAACGAAGGGAAAACAATTAGTGAAGGTGATGGTCCAATAACAATGTGGACTATTGACTACAAAAAATGTAATGTCTGTGGTGAGTGTGTAGATGCATGTAAAGCCAGACTACTTAAAATAAAAGATAAAAGAATAATAATTACCAGTCAAGGTGATTGTAGTTGGTGTGGCGATTGTGCTGATGCCTGTGCTTCTGACGCTATTGTACTGACTTAATCAGATCTATGAAAGCATTCCATCTGTTTCTTTTCATTTTTATGTGCATTAGCTGTACAAATCAGATTCAGAATAAAACTGATTTGCTAAATAAAGAGTTGGCAGTAATGCCTATTTTATCTTCATCATTTGATTCTTTATGGCATAATGTACAAGAACTACCATCACGACAGCAAGCGGTACTTTTGTTAAAAGTATCCTCTCGGAATGAAAAAGAAACAGGTGGAATACAAAAACAAGAACGCATTATACTAGAAGGTCTTCCTTCCATTTCAAAGAAAGAGAAAAAGAAAATACTATTACAATTACTCGGTTTATATAAAAGATTAAGTGAGCAGAGAGAACAGGATGCTGATACAAAGGGCATTCAACTAAGTGAAAAACTGGAGACTACTTATTCGTTTTCACAAGAAGAAAAGTGGGAAATAAAGAGAATAAAAGCATTTTTATTAGGGAAAAGAGGGTTGCACAAACAATATTTACCAATTTGGTTTGAACTACTCGCAGAACACCGTATGGCAGGCAGGCTTGAACTTGTAATAGAGGATCTTTCCACTATAGCTAATCATTTAAGAATATTAGGTGATCAAGAAAAAGGAATTTCTTTATGTAAAGAAGCTTATCAGTTAGCAACAGACAACCATTTGACAGATTTGAGTAACCAATGTTTAAGTCGGTTAATAAAACTACTAGCAGACTCTAAACAGTATGCAGAGATAGTGAACTATACAAATAAAATAGGCATAGACTCGATGGCCTTATTCATACCTTCTGTTTATCCTTTGTTATCAACATGTTATTTGGAACTCCAAAAGCCTGATAGTGCTCGTCTCTATTTAACGAAAATCGATCAAACGCAAAAAACCGGGAGTGGAATGATTCTTAATTGCAATATTGCGGATACATATATTGCTGAACACAATATAGATTCAGCCCTTGTTTTTTTAGATAAAGCAATGGGAGAATTTCAGAATCAAGCTAAACGTCTTCAAAAGAATAACATTAAAGCATCCCTCCCCTTTTATTTTTTACCTACCTGTTCTTCTTTAGCTACATTATATCAACAAAGTGGTGACTATCAAAAAGCAAGTAAATCTTTTTTATTAGTAGAGCCTTTGATGAAAAAGGCAGCTAAGGATCCCAGTCGCATGGAAAAACAAGTGGATGCTCTTGCTCGCTACAGTTCTTTTTGTCGGGCTACAAAGCAATATGAAAAAGCTGTTGATTTATTGATGTTTCGGGACTCCCTCCAGCAAATCATTAATAAAGCCGACAAAGAACGTGAGAGTAAAAACTTTATAAGTCGACTGCAAATTAGCGATTTAGAGCATCAAAACAAGCTACAGGAAACCTCATTGGCCAACTCGCATCGTATGGTTGTCGTTTCAACAACTTGTGCAATCTTATTCTTTTTCCTTATATGTGCTGTCGGTTACATTTGTTATCAGCGGAAGAAGCGGTTGGATGTTATCATGAAACAGGAAAAAGAAGCAGAACAACTCGAGTCGTCAGCTACGCCGGAGAAAGAGCAATCTCTTACCCCCGAAGAAAAACTCTACCATGCCGCCTACGAGAAAGTCCGTCTCCAAAAACTATACCTTAATAAAGACATAAGACTTAAATCACTGGCGGAAATGCTGAAAACCAATCACACATATCTGTCATCATGTATTAATACCTGCTATGGAAACAACTACAACCAATGGATCAATGATTTCCGTATTGATTATTTACTTGGGCGGATCCATTCCGGAAAGAAATTATCCGATTTAGCCGAAGAAGCAGGCTTCGCCTCTACCGATGCCTTTTATCGTAACTTCAAACGAAAGACCGGCTTTACCCCTAACGAGTACCTGAAGAAGCATCCACGGAAAGATTAGGACTACATTTGTTATATTATTCCACCAACAATAGAATTTATGACAAATGTATCAGTAAAAGTAAAAAGAAAAACTTCTGCCATTCCCGGCAAAAGAATGCCCTTGTTCCTGCAAATCATTTATAACCGCGTTGTGAAAAGGATCGTGCTGGATCTCAAACTAACAGAACAGGAATGGATAGAAACAACGCAAACCATTCTCATCCCTCCGGACGCAGGGAATGAACGCATCGGGGCACTGATGCTTATCAAAGAAACACTTGAACGGAACCTGGCAGAGATGGAGGAAATCGTTCAGCATCTGAAAGACACAAAAGAGTGTTCTGCCGAAAGGATTGTTCACGATTTCCGGAACCATAAGCGTTACACCTTGTGGCTGGAATACATTCAACTGGTCATTGAGAAGAAAAGAGGCCAGCGGTCAGGGACAACTATTCGTAACTATCAGAACACCCACAAAACATTCCGCAACTTCCTCCAGGGAGAAGATATTCCCATTAAGGACGTGGACGAAGATCTTATCATCAGCTTTGAAAAATACCTCACAGACAGGAAGCTCTCTAAAAACACGATCGCTTTCCATTGCAGGAACCTGAAAGCCGTATGGAACTTTGCCGTCAGGGAACAGGTCATTGAGCAGCGCCCCTCTCCTTTCAGGAATATCAATACAAAGATCGATAAGACAGAGAAACGGGCTATAACGGAAAAGTATCTCCACAAGCTGGAAGCCCTGAACCTGGAGAATGCTCCGGGGCTCCGGCTGGCACGCGACCTCTTTCTTTTCTCTTTTTTTGTCAGGGGGATGGCTTTTGTGGATTTGGCTCACCTCACTTCGGCTAATATCCATGGCAATAAGTTAATCTATGTACGAAGAAAAACTGGCCAGGTGCTTAAAGTGGAACTTCTTCCCGTCATGTTGAAGATCATACGCAAATATCACCAACCCGGACAACCTTATCTTTTCCCGGTGCTGAAAAATGCCGATGCCTCCTGGAAGGAATACGACAGTGCCCTCCGTCTACAAAATAAAAGGCTTAACATATTAGGAAATCAAATAGGCACTCACCTGTCTACCTATGTGGCACGCCATAGTTGGGCAAGCATCGCTAAACTTAAAGGAGTAACCGAGGAAGTCATTTCCGACTGCATGGGGCATACTTCCGTCAATACGACACGCATCTATATAGCATCACTTGATAATTCAAAATTGGATAGAGCTAATAGAAAAGTAGTTGTAGGAAACGGACATGTTGAATCTTATTTCGAAAAGAGGGTGTTGTAGGTAAATTACCATTCCGTCTATTCGTAATAGTTGGAATGGATATTCCTTTGTGATGTTAACACGTCACAAAAGTAGTAACGTTTTCTTTAATAGCAAATGTTTTCCGTATTATTTTGAACATAAGAACCTATAATATTCAATATTAACCTGAATATTATTACAATTATTAAGGAAATACAGAGTGTTCATCTGTACTCTCCCAGGAAGCTAATTGCTTCTTTTTACAACTAAAATAGATCTCTTAATTACTGCATATCAACTGTTTACAGATTGTTTCACAATACCGATCATCAAGTATGCTTTGATTTTCATCTGTATCCTTTCTGTAATCGGTTATTTTATTCATATCTCTGAACTTTTAAATACAAGCCCCAGATATATCTCACACTTTTCACACAAATCATCTTAATAATCAGCCATTCCATCTTGAAATAAGACCATTTGTTTCATGAATTGTTTCACAGCAGGAGATTCCTCCCCTTCCGTATCCTATTGGATTGTCATTAATATCAAAGCCTTTCGAATTTGGCACGAAAGACTGTTCCAACTCTTACGAATAGACGGAACGCATTTCCATCAAAATATAAATAGGGTATATGCTAAGAAAACTACACATACTAATGTTTGTTATTTATTGTTTACCTACCGGTATACATGCTCAGCAAACCGCACTGAAAACAAACACATTATTCTGGGCAACCACAACTCCGAACGCCGGCGTTGAGTTCGGAATCACTCGTCAGATCACACTCGATTTATGGGGAGCATACAATGCCTGGAAATTTAGCAATGACATGAAATTGAATATGTATCTCTTTCAACCCGAAATCCGTTATTGGTTTTGTCGTAAGTTCGAAGGACATTTTGTCGGTGTACACGGCCATTGGGGACATTTCAACATCGGGCAAATTCCTTTTATATCCGGATTGAAAGACCATATATTGCGGGGAGATCTCTATGGTGGTGGCGTTACATATGGTTACCATTGGGCATTGGGCGAGCGTTGGGGACTGGAAGCGATGATCGGTGCCGGATATGCTTATATGAGATACGACAAATTCCGTTGCGCCGATTGCGGTGAACGGGAAGGAAGTTACACCCGCAGCTACATAGGTCCCACTCGTCTCGGATTCTCCATCATTTACTTCCTGCGCTAAAGATTATCCTTATGAAGAATTATTCGCTACATATAATAATGTATACTTTTGCCGTTGCCTGTCTTTCCGGACTTACCGGAAAAATAGCAGCCGAAGGCATACGTATCGTTCCCCAATCGGTCACCGTGAAGAACGACAGCCTGCATCTCTGGTTGGAGATGGATTTGAACAGCGTACATGTTAACTCATTGGCAGCCGTTATCTTTACCCCCGAACTGGCAGGAAAGAAAGGTTCTTCCCAAAAGATAACATTACCCTCCGTTGTGATCACCGGTAGTAAACGTTTCCGTTTTGAACGCCGCGAACGTGCATTGGCAACCTCCGCGGAGAACCGCGAAATTCCTTATCTTGTATTACTCGACAACAACCGGACCGGTTCCAAAAATGTCCGTTACCGGATATCCATTCCTTATACCTCCTGGATGCAACAGGCCTCCCTGCTACTCCGCCAGGAAATAAAAGACTGTTGCGACCTGCAACTGCTGGGAGTAGATACGCTGAAACGCAACCTGTCGGTTTCCACTGTACAACTCGCAAAAAACAACCCTGTTCCCGCACTCGATGCGGGATCGCATAAGGACAAACCCGTTCAAAGAGACAACCATGTGGCGAGTGCCTCTGCGGTCTTGCATCAAGCGCGGGAGCAAATTTCCCTGAACACGGCAGATGTCAATACTTATGCGTCGATGGTCTCGTTCCTCACGCCCGATCCGAAGCAGGAGAACAAACACCGCAGCAAAAGCACAATCCTCTATATAGATTATCCGCTCGGCAAAGATGAAGTATATCCCGACTTTAAAAACAACCGGGAAGAGATCGGTAAGATCGACGCCAGCCTGCTTCCGGTCCTGGCCGAAGGTTACTCCGAACTGGAACGTATAGAAGTGAAAGGATATGCTTCGCCCGACGGAAACTACGGGGATAATGAAAAGTTGGCAGCCAACCGTTCCAGGCTGTTTGCCAGGTATGTGCAAAAAGCGTACGGCATCCCCGCCCGCCTGTTCGACGTCTCATCCGTGGCGGAAGACTGGAACGGCCTGGAAGATTTGCTGCTAAGTACGAAACCTTCTTATTATACGGCAGCCCTCGACATCATACGCCGGTTTGGTATTTTCAGTGGCCGCGAAAAACAGTTGATGAACTTGCAGGGAGGCATTCCTTATAAAGACATGCTGAAAAGACTCTTTCCCTTGCTCAGGCGCATCGAGTTCGTGGTGGAATACCGCATTCGTGCCCTTAATGCCGGAGAAGCATCGGAGATGATCTTTACCCATCCCGACCTGCTGAGTCTGGAAGAAATGTACAGTGTCGCCCGTTATTACCGTCCCGGAACGGAACAATACCGCGAAGTCTACGAAGTGGCGGCATTCCATTTCCCGGACGATGTGATAACGAACGTCAACGCGGCCTCCGCCGTAATGCTGACAGGCGATTTGAAATCGGCATGGGGATATCTCCGCAAAGTAGAGGCCGACCCGCGTGCCTGGAATAATCTGGGCGTGCTTATGCTGATGGAAGGAAACCCGGAAGGGGCGGCAGTCTGGTTCAGGAAAGCCGTAGGGGTTGAACCCCGCAAGGCACGCAGAAACCTGCAATTTGCCGAAGGATTAACAGAATAGAAGACGAATAAAAGAATTTGAAATTCATACTGGATTAATATTAATAATACGAAGTAGTGGGAAGGATACAGACAGGAAGGTTTTGGATGATATGCAGCATACTGGTAGTCATGCTCTCAGGCTGTTCATTTGGCGACGAACCTTCCGTCTGTCCTTACAATGTCAGGATGGAATACTGGTATGCAGGCAGCAGCACCGAAAATACGTTGCCGACTTATGTCGACAACCTCCGGCAATACCTTTTCGACGCAAAAGGGAACCTGCTGGCCACTACCAACCTCAAAGGCGACAGCGTGGCAGGTTGGAACGGTAACCTGCCCGACGGCGATTATACATTGGTTCTCTGGGGGAACCTCTCGGACGAAAGCAATGCCAACGAAACGATACAAACCCAAAATGAAAGCGATATGAATATGAATGAAATGATACTCAGTGCCCAACAGGCGGACGTCCCTCCCGGATACCGGGGCAATACGAGCTGTCTGTATTACGGGACAACCGCATTCACCCTGAAAAACGGGGCGACCCGGAGTCGACGCGTTTACCTGTCCCACGCCCATGCCGTCCTCTCTGTGACGGTACGTTGGATGAGAGGCGAACCACCCGCAGACGGCATTTTCAGGATGCGGCTCAAAGGGATTCCGGCAGTTTACGGATTTACCGGAGGCAATGAGGCTACGATCCCTTCGGGGGACGGGCAATATATCATTCCCCGTATCACTGGCGGCATCACCTACCATGAGACAAGGGCGGCTTTGAGTTACGACGGGGAAGTGATCGGAGAGTTCGTCACCTTCCGTTATACCGCTTCCACCCATCAGCTATGGAGCCTTTGGAGGGATGGCGAACAGATTATTAAGGATTTGGATCTGAACCTCTTTTTCAATAAACAGTCCGTCAGCATGGACACCAATATGGAGCAGGAATTTGATCTTTTGGTAAGTGTATATGATGACAAAATTATTGTGACGCAGGCTACGGCTTCGGACTGGGATGAAGGTGGAACGATCGGATAATTGAATATTAAAACAGAAACAATAAAACATACTTAAAACAAGGTGAATATGAAACTATTGACAAAATGTACCACGCTCATGCTGGCAGCCTTTTTAGCAGGTTGTTCGGAAGAGACGCAACATGCCGGCGGCAATCAGCCGGAGCCGGGCGGAACCGATGATGCCGGACGCCGTGAAGTGTTGCTCACATTAAAAAACAAGTTGGCCCTGAAGCAGGTCGCCACCAAGGCGGAAACCATCGCCACGGCGGATGAGAATGCGATCGAAACACTCGATGTCTATGTGTTTGCCTCCGAGAGCGAAGCCGGCGACAACTACACCCTCCTCCAACGCTTTGCCTATCGTGCAGAAGCAGAAGCCACACTGCCCGCAGGAGCTGAAGAACTGCAACTGGCGGTAGACGGCGATAACGGCGAAACGACAACAGGACTGCTCAAAGTGAAGAAGGGGTTGTTTGTAAAACTGTACTGCATCGCCAACAACACGATACTGGTCGACCCGGCCAGCGGCGACGGTACACCGTTGACCGATGCCGCCTTCACACCGCTGGTCCTATCAGAAGCGGATGGCAATAATCCCGCGAAAATAGTGGCACCCGGACAACCTTCGGAAAGCATTTTCAAAACCTTTCATACCGCACTGCTGTCGGCTACGGTACCCGGCGATACGCTGTGCACTCCGTTGGCTATGAGCGGCGCGCAGACAACACCGCTCGACCTGACCGATCTCGGCTCTTCCACCCGGGTACAGGCCGGATTCAAACTCACCCGCCTCACCGCACGTTTCGATATCGTCAATAATGCGGAAACTTCCCGCTTTACCATCCAATCGGTCTCGATGGGTAACGGCCGCCGCGGCGCGACCTTCTTCCCTATACGCATTTACGGCACGGTTCCCGAAGCTGCCACAGGCGAACTCATCACCTGTCCTTCACGTACTTTCAACGGAGAAAAAGCGAATAAAGGTATGCAGACCGGTGCTTTCTATTCTTATCCCTCGCCTAAAAACGATCACGGTTTCCTCACATTGAAAGGATTGTACAAAGTAAATAAAACAGAAAGTAAAGAGGTTTCTTACCAGATACCTTTTACACAGCAGGCGGCCGATGGCAGTTCCTCTTTTCTCGAAATAAATAACAACCACCGGTACACGATCGGCATCACCGAAGCAGACGATTATCATCTGGATTTCACACTGACAGTTGCCGATTGGGCAGATGACGGAAGCATCGACGAATACAAACCGGAAGACGGAAGCGGAGAACTTGACGTGGCCATCCCTCCCACATTCACCGATGAAACCGCATACGATCCGGATACTCGTACCATCAATATGTCGGTCAAAGATGGGAGCAGTTTCGATATCAACATCAAGACCAATTCAGCATTGAGCATACAAAAAACATATGCTGGCGGTCCGGAGTCGCAGCAATACGATTGGCTGGAAATTTCTGAACCTTCAATTACAAACACAACAAAAGCCGCCATACCCGTTTGCACTTATAAATTTACTATAAAGGAGAATTATGACAAACCCCGTTTTCCTCGCGTCGTAGTAAGATTTACCAATACGATGAACGGGGCGGAAACAGTCTTGTTTGTTGAAGCAATCACTTCACCGCTATTAAACGATATTCAGCAGACTCCCGGTAATTGCAATACATTTAATGTGGAACAACAAAAAGCAACGATGTATAAAGTAGTCGATAGTAAAATTAATGTAAGCATAACCTGCCCGGATGGAATAAGTATCAAAAGCAAACCGGACTGGTTAGAGATAAAAAATACTGAAACAACCCTATTAAAAAGCATCTACGAATTTACTATAAAAGAAGAATCATTAAATACAGGTATTAATGATAGCGAAGGTAGTGTTGTTTTTCAAAACAACAGAATAAGCGATCTGACAACGGCAATTATAATCAATTTACTGAGTAGCGAGATAACGGCAAATAATGAAATATCCCTACAGGCAGCTACCAGTGGAAATACAGCGATTAGTGTGAATTCTTCGGCTATAGGAGTTCAGGCTTCAGTAAAAGATTGGGGAGGCGGCGACCCATGGTTCAATATTGTAACCCCTGAAATAAAAGGTAATAGCGAAATTTTGATTACTCAAATAAGTACAAATACAAGTAATATAATGAAACCAGCTACTATCCTGCTAACGAATAAGATACCGAACGGAGAAAATAAAGAAATAAAAGTAATCCCCACCGGATTTACAGCACCCAAGCTAAGTTCCACCAGTGGAACGTTGGCTAATATAAAGAATGAAAATTCAACATCAGTGAATGTTACAGTTACACCTCCTGCCGGCGGATTCGTTTATACGATTGATAATAATAATATTGCCAGTATATCTCAAAATGGTAATAGACTCACATTTACAGCTAAATATACCGGTTCTACAACCATTCGTGTGAAAAATAAGTCGGATGAAAGTAAAACAGCAACTTATTCCATAAGTGTATCACGCGATTATTATGGTCAGTATGTTTGGAAATATTCAGGATATTATATTGCGCCCGTAAATGCTGATGAACGTTGCCAATGGAATAGCAACTTATCATCTAAATGCCCCTCAGGATGGCGTGTACCGACTCATACGGAATGGTTTACAATTGCAGGGGTAGATGATACGTTTCCTACCGCGAATACAGGAAGTAGATGGCAGGAGTTAAAAAATAATAATGTATTTACTATAGGTCAGACTTATTGGGCTTCAAATGATAGAGGTGATCCTGCGTTTTACATGTTTATTAATGATTCTGGTAGCTATGTTGGATACCAGGAAAAAACATATTGGCGTCAAGTTCGTTGCATCAAATAATAATACAAACACCTGGCAACAAATTGAAAGTAAACAGAAATAGGCTTCGGCTATATTTCTGACAAAAGCGTTCTTTGACATGATGGGATAAAAAAGAGGATTATTTTATATAACCCAAAAGGGAGTTGGCATTAATAATAATTTTACCTTTGTAGCAAACAAAATCGTTATAGCTATGAATACCAAAGGAGAAATAATTATTTACCACCCCGAAAGTTCCCTCGAATTAGAAGTTTGTCTGGAAAACGAAACCGTTTGGCTAACTCAGGCACAAATGGTTGAACTCTTTCAAAGAGACAGAACCGTTATAACCAAACATATAAATAATGTATTCCGGGAGAGAGAAGTTGATAAAGAAAGCAATGTGCATTTTTTGCACATTGCAAATTCTGATAAGCCAGTGATGTTGTATAGTCTCGATGTTATTATATCTGTAGGTTACCGTGTAAAATCTCAAAGGGGTACTCTATTTCGTCAATGGGCGAACCAGATATTAAAAGATCATTTACTGAAAGGTTATTCTATTAATCAGCGTTTTGAACGTATCGAATCGAAACTGATTGAATATGATGAGAAGTTTGATTTCTTTATTAAAACATCATTGCCACCTGTTGAAGGTATTTTCTTCGACGGACAGTTATTCGATGCCTACAAATTCGTAGCCGATCTGATTCGTTCTGCTAAAAGCTCTCTGATTCTGATTGATAACTATATAGATGACACGGTACTGACATTATTTACCAAGCGTATTCCCGGAGTAAAGGTGACCATTTACACGCCCCAGATATCCAAACAGTTATCATTGGATTTGCAACGTCACAACGCTCAATATGCCCCGATCGACATTCTGTTGTTCCGGCAGTCGCATGACCGTTTCCTGATCATAGACGAAAAAGAACTTTACCACATTGGTGCTTCGTTAAAAGACTTAGGTAAGAAATGGTTTGCTTTCTCCAAAATGCAATTAGATATAAAAGAGATACTGAAGCATTTATAATTGATCATTATTTTTTTATCCCATCATGTCAAACGACAAATGCTCTTTGACATGATGGGATTGTTTTTTTAAGCAATCGCATCTGTAACCTATAACAGATGCACCGATCGTTACACAGCTCCCGGCAAAGGGTTGTGCAGCATTTCGTGTGCATTCATATGTGAAATTGAAACAATAAAACACTGGTATTAACCGGTCTGGCACAGATAAAAGCGCCGGACCACAATATTAAACGATATGGCAAATACACTGAAAGTATGGATGGCCCCTAATACGGTGACCCCCGACCCCAAAGACAAGATCTTTATCCTTGAAACCACCGGTAAAGCCGACATCAACAAGATCTACGAAGAAATGCGTGCCGAAGACACCGGCCTGCGACCTGAAACGATCGTACACGTTGTCACACTCTTTGAGCGTGTCTGTGCCCGTTTGCTGATGAACGGCTGGCAACTCAATACCGGACTGTTCTACGCCGTGCCCCGCCTGCTGGGACTGGCAGAGGATGGCCGGTGGAATCCCGAAAAGAACAGTATCTACGTGGCCTTTACCCAGAACAAAGTGATCCGTGAGGAAAGTGCCAAAACGTCGATCGCTATCCTGGGCGAAAAGGCCGACGTGATGTACATCATCGGAACGGAAGACCGGAAGACGGGCTTGAAAGACGGTACCATGACATCGGGACGCAACTTCTTCGTGCGTGGCGCCAACCTCAAAGTTGTCGGTACCAACGAAGCGATAGGCGTTACCCTGACCGGCGAAGACAAAGCCGTGATCAAACTCGATGCCGACCAGATAACCACCAACAACCCGTCGGAACTGATCCTGCTGCTCCCCTCCGACCTCAAAAACGGGAAATACGAACTGACCGTCACCACCCAGTACAGCGGCCGCACGCTGCTGAAAGAACCCCGTTCGGCGTCGGTGGAGGTCCATGTTGGCGAAAGCGGTGGCGAAGGTGGCGGCGACCGTCCGGAGATCGAATAGAATAGTACAACCCTGTACAGAGTGATTGTACAACGCTATACAACCTCCTTGTACAGTACTGTACAATCCCCCTGTACAAAACCCGAAATTTTATTAATCATATATTGTTTAACAAAAAACAAACGAACATGAACGTAAAAAGTTTAATGCTGCTCCTTGCCTTCGCGGGATTGGGAGCAAGCTGTTCAGACGATGAAGCAAACGGAGGCGACACCAGCGGTATTGCCGGACGCTCCGAGTTGCAGATCGTCTTCAGCGGAACCGGAGAGAGCCAGGAGTATACCAAGGCGACTGCTTCCGAAGGTGAAAACACGATAGACAAACTCCAGGTCTATCTCTTCGCTTCTGCTACCGGACAAGCCGGCAGCTACTACTACATGGAAACCTGGGACGAAGGCACCGCTTTCGATTCAGAAGACAAAGACGCCTCCGGTAACCCGAAGACCAACTTCAAAAAGCAAGATGCCGGAACGGGATGGAAAGCCTCTATCTATCCGAACGAGTTAAAAGGATTGCCTTACATCAAACTCCTTTGCATCGCAAACAATGGAGCTACCGACGCACAAGGCCATGCCACGACCGACGGGGAATTTTACCAGAAAGACGGTACGGCAAAAACCGCTTGGAACGGCGCCCTGGTTGCTGCCACTACGGCCGATAACGGAGATGGTGTTTTTGAAATTAACAATGCTGCCACTACCGAAGCAGATTTCCGCGCCTCATTCACCAAAGCGCTGGGTGCAGATGCCGCTACCGGCGGTATCATCGCCACACCGCTTCTGATGACCGGCGAGGGACAGACCAAGATCAGCGGCAGTGTCTCTAAAGTCGATATCGACCTGAAACGTATCGTAGCCCGTTTCGACATCGACAACACGGCCTCCAAGTCAAACCTCACGATCCAGAAACTGACGCTGGCACAGGGCCGTAAAATCGGTGCTTTTTGGGGAACGGCACCTGAAAAGGTGGAAGAAGCCGATCTGAAAACAACCCTCACCCCCTATGCCGCCGTCGAGTTCGACAAGCTGGCCGGAGCCAACGAAGGGCTGACCGAGAGTGCGCTCTACGCCTACCCTAACCTGAGTACAGACCAGACCTACCTGATCATTGACGGTACGTATAAAAGTCCGGCAACTTCCAAGCAGGTAGACGTCACTTACCATGTGCCTATCGTCCGCACCCCCGAAGGAGCCGACAAGGGCGAATATATCGCGATAGCCGCCAACAACCGCTATAAACTCCGTATTACAGATGTGACCCAGAGCAATATATTCGGTACTTTTGAAGTTGTGGACTGGACATCGGGCGGTGGTATTGTTGTGAAACCGGATAACGATGCACCGGTGTTTGCGGCAGCTACCGGATTTGAGGCAACAACCGGTAATATCCCTGTTGCGATCAATGATTCAAAAACAGCATTTACCGTAGAAGAAAGCAGCGTATTTAAAACAACGATTGCCGCTACCGGTAAAGTGCGTGCGGAAAAATCGGCTGCCGACTGGCTGGAAATTGCTAAGCCTGAATATAAAGAAGAGAACGGTGTATGGTACACTACTTTCGAAATGACTGTAGATAAAGCGACAGGCGAACTGCCCGTCAATGTGGTCTTCATCAACGAAGCAGCCTCTTACGATCCGGCTCTTTGGACAACACTTACTTTCTACGGACCGAAAGCCAAACCGACCCTGGCAACAGGCGGAGACAGCAGCACCGGAAACACGGTCGATTATAACCTGTTTACAGCTAATATGTATAATGTTGTAGGCAGCTATATTAAAGTAAAAGCGATGTGTATCGAAGGCACCAAGCTGGTATTGCCGGAAGGTGGTTTATTTGTACAGGAAGGCGAAGCTGTAAAAGAAGGTTATTACTCGACCTTTACGATCAAGGTGGCAAAGGCATTGACTGACGGTAATGAATACGCAATCAAATTCCAGAACAGCGAGGAAGCGTCTGCCGAAACAACCCTGACAGTTACAGCGGTAGCAGCAGGATTATCCGCCACACTGGAAAATAACTCCACATATGCAACAATCAGTCCTTCGGATGCTTCGACCTATAAGGTAGAAACAGATATCGACCTGCTGGCAGCCAACACATACAACCTGAAGATCGCTGCTCCGGAAGGCGCAACAGCCAATATCCCCAGCGGCAAATGGCTGACAGTGGATGGTGAAACGGTTGCCGGTGGCGTTATAACCTATACAGTCAAAGCAACCAGCGGAGTCACCGACTTTACGGACTTCGACATCACATTCACCAATAAGCTGAATACAAGCGAAGTCTTGACTGTTACTATGCACAAGGCAGCAAGCAAACCGAAGTTTGCAGAAGCCACCGGTGGAGCGAAAAGTGATTTCAATGAAGCACCGGTTATCGCCGATTATACTTCGACAGCCAGCATGTACAAAGCAAACGGCAGCAAGATATCGATCAAAGCAACTTGCCCGGAAGCAATGACTTTCCTCGAAAAGACAACCTCCGGATTAACGATTTCCAATAAAGGTGAAGGTCTTTATGAAATCGAAGTAAACAATGCCACTGCACTTACAGCCGCAACAACGGAAGTCATCGCCCAAAATACAACAGCAGGTGCCGAAAGCCGTAATGCTACACTGACGATTACTTGGTTGGATCCGAAACCGGCATTTACACTGTCCGAAGATAATGATGCTGCTGTAGTAGACGAAAGTGAAGCAGATCAGATAAATGTGGCTTATGCGAGCGCATCTGACAATATTCACAAGTATGTTCCTATTGTAATCACTGTTACAGGATACAAGGGCAGTACGATTGCCTACACAGGAAATACATCGACCTGGCTGAATCATACGGAATCGCCTGCTGAAATCGCTGAAGGTGGAACTGCTGCAATTGAATTCACACAAACTGGTTGTGGAAATAGCGATGAAACAGCAGACATAACGATCACGATCACCAGTGCAATTCCGAATGGCGGAAGCAGAACGATCACATTGAAAAAACAATAATAATTGACAGGATATGAATATAAAACATCTATTTTCTATCCTCGCTGCCGGCCTGTTCATCCTTACCGGTTGTTCCGAGGAAAATGAGGTAGTAAATCCGACCCCTCCCGACCAGGGAGGGACGGATGATCCTACACGCAGGGAAGTGCTTCTGACACTGAAAAATAACCTGGTCCTGAAAGCTCCCGATACAAAAGCCGGCGAACAGATCGCGACAGCCGTAGAGAATTATATCTATTCGCTGGATGTATATGTCTTCGGATCGAAAGAAGAGAATGGCACCTATACGTTCCAGGAACTTCATTACTTCCGCGATGAAGCTGACATTGTGACCTTGCCCAACGGAAAGGCATACAGCTTCAATCTGACAGGTGACGTGAACGCAGGTACGACCTCCGGACTTTTGAAACTCAATAAAGGGTTATTCATAAAACTCTATTGCGTGGCAAACCGCAGTAAGTTATATAAAACAGATGGCGATGCCGTGACCCTGTTCGATAATTTCAAATCGCTCGAACAGAGTAAACCCGGCATGCCGGACAATGTCGTGACGGCAGGAATCCCTACCGAGGATGAGTTTAAAACATTGCACACGAAGCTGATCGATGTAACAACCGATCCTCCGACTGCCGACGACGTGCTGGAATCTCCCCTGCCGATGTCGGGCGCTTACACGACACCGCTCGACCTGACTGATTTCGGGACTTCCGCCCGTACCCAGATCGGATTGAAACTGTCGCGTATGGTGGCACGTTTCGATGTCATCAACGATGCGGAAAAATCAAAATTCACGGTCGAGAAGATTTCGATGGGACGAGGCCAGAGCGCAGCCCAGTTCTTCCCCATCAAGACGCTGGTAACGGATGCCGATAAGCTGATCACTTACCCGGAAAGGGAAATTGATGCCGAAAACCAGCAGGCTGACGACGAAGCGGCCGGAACCACCAGTCTCACACAGGGTGCTTTCTATACCTACCCCAGCCCGAAAGAGGATAACGGCTATCTGATGCTGAAAGGTAAATATGCCGTCAACAAGACCGAAAGCACGGACGTTTCCTATAAGATTCCTTTCCAGCAGATGGTTAACGGCGTGGGTACTTATATCGAAGTAGCATACAACCACCGCTACACGATCGCTATAACGAAAGCGGACAAATACCATCTGGACTTCAACCTCAAGGTTGCCGAATGGGATGAGCCGGGCGACCTCGATCCGTATGAACCGGATAATGAGTTCGATAAGAAAACACCGGTAACGCTTCTGGCAGCCGAAAGCCAGGATGCTTATGTCATGGGTGACGGACGTGTCTCCGTCCTGGCAGCAAACGGTAGTAAATTCGCATTCACAATGGGGTCGAATACGGAATTGGAAGACGAATTGGTTTACCACTCAGCGACTGCCGTTAAATGGCTGGTCAAAGACGAAGAGAACAGCGGCCCTGTAACAAAAGCCGCCTCACAGGAAACCAAATATGTTTATAAGGTGGATGAGGCAGTGCTGGGAAACGGCAAACAGGAAGATATCATTATCCGCCTGACCAATCCGGCCAGTGGCATGAACAAAGAGATCAAGGTTATCGCCACACCGGGCCCTGTCATGAGCCTGACAACCGTCGAAGGTAACTATAATAAGTTCGACCCGTTGACACTGACCGCTACTATATATAATGTAGCAGCCCAGACGATCAAACTGCATGCCGTAGCCGAAACTCGCATTGATCCGGACAGCAAGGCAGAGACAACGGGCAGTACGGCTACCGTAAAGTCCGGAGATACCTGGTTAAAGGCAGACGGTCCTCTTACTACTGCCGAAGGCGATTATACCCTGACTCTTCCGACAGCCAAAACACCGCTCCCGGTTACTACAACCGTTACTTTCGCTTCGACTGCCTCCAAGGGCGAGACTGTAGTGAAAGTCGTATTGAAAGACCCGGCCTTGAAAGATTTGTCGCAGGACGATTTCAAAATGGGTACTCGCAGCGATAACACGGTCAACATGACCGGAGGTACAGGAGGCAGTATTCCGTTGGTAAGTCTGGCAGATGTGGAAGGTAACTCTTTCACCCTGACTGTCTCTTCTCCGGAAGGAGTCGATATCGCAACAGATGGCAGTTGGTTTGAAACCAAAGCCGGAAACGGTTCGACACAAGCCAACGGCTGGAAGCAGACAATCATCACAGGTAAAGTCAAAACGGCTATCGGTGATGTTCAGACAGGCGGTAAGATCACCGTGACAAACAAGATCGACGCTACTGATAAATACGTAGTGGAGGTTGTAACGACCAAACCGGCCGAAGTTGTCGTACCGTAAATGAACCGTCCGTTTTTATGAACTTATGAAAGCCTGGTGGACTTGTTTTACCGGGCTTTCCTTTAAACCAAGGAGAATTGGATATATGAATAAAGCAGATCTGATAAATAAAATAGCCACCCGTCTTTCTGTTCCGCAGAAGGAGTGCCGCGAGCATCTGGAAGCGTTGCAAGCAGTAATAGCCGAAGAGTTGAATGAGGGTAACGGCATCATACTCCAGGGGTTCGGTAGCTTCAACCTTTGGAAACAAACCGAACGGGAAGGCCGGAATCCACGCACCGGAGAAACGATTCCCATATTACCACGCCGAAGTGTAAAGTTCAGACCCGGCAAAATGTTGTTGCAGAAACTGAATACGAAAAAAGAAGGTCTTTGACCGATAGCTTTAATTTCCGGCTTTATACGGGCATGAAGGGATTCCGTTTACTAAGCAGATTTCCGCTCATGCCCTTTTTTATGCATTTCATCTCCGCTTTTTTGTCGTCTGCGGATTTTTCTTCTCTGGCTTTTATCTTTTTAATATCTTTCCGTCTCAAAAAACTAAAAAAGCCATGATAAAAACAATTTTGACCTCTTTTGCAGCTCGGTTAGACGAATATCTGCGCCGGAAGTTTCCCCAGCCTGAAGGGGTAGCAGAAACTGGTTTTATAGGCAACGGTACGGAAGAAAAACCTTGCAAGTTAATTATCTCATTAGTTAACATAGAACGGGAAGTGGCCGGAGGCATCTCGGCTGGCCTCAGTCGTAACGCTTCGGAGTATATGCGGAATTACCCGCCGTTGTTGCTGAATCTGGATTTGATGCTCGCTGCTGTATATGATGAAAAACGCTATGCCGAGTCATTATCCGTCTTATCTGAAACGTTACTTTTCATCCAGTCGCATCCCTTTTTTGATTTGGACGGTCAGAAATATACGATAGAAGTCGTGACGCTGTCCGCACAGGACATCAATAACTTTTGGACTACACTGGGCGGACAGTATTATCCGTCGGTAATGTGTAAGTTGCGCCGTCTGATCATCGATGCGCAAGAAATGCAAGAGGGCGGAGTAACGATGAAACAGCCCGATATAAAACTATAAAATGAAAAAGATATGGGACAATTCATTATATTCATTGATATAAAGGTTGTGCATGGCTACTATAATGACACGCCGGGGAGTTTCCGCTTTCGGCTTACGGATGAAACTGAAAGGCTGATACGTAGCCGGAAAGTATTGTTCGTGCATACAGCAAATCGTTGCCAGTTTATGTTAGAAAACGATTGTGCCGGATTTCTAAGGGGTGACAAATTGGAATTGACTTTGCAGTCCCAAGATGACAATTTCATGCGTTTAACGCAATTGAACGGTTATCGTCCGCAAACGTTTTACCGGTTGGCTTTGTCCGATGATAGTCAGGAGATAGATATAGCTTCCGCCATTGTGGCTACGGAAGAGCAAAGGGGGGAAGCTCATTTTTGCCACATCACTATCCAGCTGACAGATAAGATGCTGGAAGATGCAAAAGCAGGAAAGCCGCAGGAATACCTGCTCCGGTTCCGTGAGGTGGCTTACCGATGGGAATACCTGTTTGTGCCCCGTTATAAAAGCATGGACGAATCAAAGACGCTTTGTCTGGAAGATACACAAGGGAAGTATTTCTTTACCCTTCCCGAGAAATACACAGATCCTTCACTTGGTGGAACAATGTGGCGGATTTTTTCTACCTCCCCCATTGTGTGCCGAAAGTATAGAGATTACAACCTGCAACTGTCAGAGGTGCAGACCACAGAACTCTCCGGATTACTTTCCGAAGCACTATCCAGGGATATACAGCCGGAAGAATTTTCCAAGTTACCACCGGAAGTCCTATCCGAAGTACTTCCCAAAATTCTCGCTGATAAATCGCTAAAAAAACGGATTATAAGCCGCTTCATTTCCTGTCCGGGACCAGGGATATTCCTGACGGACCAACAGGATTACATCCGGGAAATCTGTTATATCTAAAAAAACGTACTTAATCAGTATTAATCTTTAAAAAAAATGATATGGGAAACATGAAAACACCCGGCGTTTATATCGTAGAGAAAAACGCTTTTCCAAACTCGGTGGTGGAAGCACCGACCGCCATTCCCGCATTTATCGGTATTACCGAAAAAGCGATGAATGGAAGTGATGACTTGAAGAACAAGCCATGGAAAATTTCGTCAATGACGGAGTTTATAAAGTATTTCGGTGGGGCGCCGGAGCTGAGTTTTACGGTGGATATAAAAAGGTATAATCCGGATGCAACAACAAAAGATGGCAAGACCGTTCCGGAAAAAGCAGAACTGAATCCGAAATCCAAAGTGTTTCAGTATGATGTGAAATCGGATGAGAAAGATAAATTTAAAATCAAAGAGAATAATCAAGAAGTAGAAAAAGAATATGCCGTCAACTATGCTTTCTACTTGAATGGTGAAAACAAATATACTTTGTACTATAATATGTCATTGTTCTTTGCCAATGGCGGTAGCACATGTTACATTGTGTCTGTCGGAACGTACAGTGGCAAAGATGTACTAGATGATAAAAAAGTAACAACTGCCTTGAAAAATTTAGAAAAAGAACAGGAAGTTACGATGATTATAGTTCCGGAAGCAGTAGAAAATACGGGTACTTGTTCCAACATACAGCAGAATATGCTGAAACATTGCGGGGAAATGGCTAACCGTTTTACCATTCTGGATATACAGCCTAAATATCCCAATAACGATCAATTAGATACCCGGATGAAAACTTTCCAGGAAAGTATCGGCAGTGAGTATATGTCTTATGGGGCAGCTTACTATCCGTGGCTGAATACTTCGGTGCTGGGCGACAGGGATATTGACGGTGAAATGTTTACGTGGTCGGATACTTTCTATTCCTATAGAGACAAATTCTCCAATGTAGATCCAAATCTCCAGGCAATAATAGAAAAATTCATGCTTCCGTCTTCCGTTGAAGTAGTAAAGGGAGAGAACGTGACAATCCTAGGAAAAGAATATATATATGCAGAAATAACAGAGGAATCCTTAAAAGAGGATTTAGGGGAGGGTGCAACAGTAACAGTAAAAACTATCCTTGCAGCAGATCCTAATCCGGAAAAGAAAGTTATTACATACTCTCCTCCTTATGTGGTAGACAAAAACAGTTTCCATCAGGCACTGTTCAATGGATCTGTTCTTTACCAATATGCTATGAAGGGATTGAAAAAATATCTGAACCTCCTTCCTCCTTCCGCTGCTATGGCTGGCATCTACACTAGGGTAGACAATACCCGTGGTGTATGGAAAGCACCGGCAAATGTATCTGTAAGCTACGTGGAAAGTACGGCTGAAAACATAGACGACAAGGGACAGGAAGGCTTAAATGCCCCGATGAACGGCAAGGCCATTAATGTGATCCGTGCCTTCCAGGGTGAAGGTATCAAGGTATGGGGAGCACGTACGCTGGACGGCAACTCTTTGGATTGGCGTTATATAAATGTACGCCGCACATTGCTTTTCCTCGAAGAATCCGTGAAGAATGCCGCACGTGCTTACGTATTTGAACCGAATGATGCCGGTACCTGGATCAATATGAAATGTATGATAGAAAATTTCCTGCGTGGTATATGGAAACGTGGTGGATTAGCAGGAGCTACACCTGAAGATGCTTATGAAGTACATGTCGGACTTGGTGACACTATGACGGCCGAAGATATTCTGGAAGGGATCATGCGAATCACAGTATTGGTTGCCATTACACATCCGGCGGAATTCATCGAGATTACTTTCCAGCAACAGGCACAAAAGAGTTAATAACCGATTGTTAAACTAAAATATAAAAGATCATGGGAGAATACAAAACCCCCGGCGTTTATATCAAAGAGAAGAGCGCTTTCCCTAATTCTGTAGTTGAAGCCGAAACAGCCATCCCTGTGTTCATAGGCCTTACGGAAAAGGCATTGAACGGAACGGATTCTTTGGATTTCAAACCGATGAAAATTTCATCGATAACGGAATATATAAAGTATTTTGGTGGTGCCCCGACTCCGCAGTTTACGCTGTCGGTCATAAACGGGGAGGATGCCGATAAAACTTTATCAGTTTATGATGTGACAAAAAAAGCTAGTCTGAAAGCGACACTGACAACTAAATTGTACACCTTGTATTACCATATGGTAATGTTTTTTGCTAATGGCGGAAGCACTTGTTATGTGGTATCTATAGGCAACTATAACCAGACATTGGCAGAAGTTTATACGGATGAAAATAAAGAAACTGTATTTTCCAATATCAAGAAAGTACAAGACATAACCATGCTGGTTGTTCCTGAAGCGGTGAACACAGATACATGTATGAATATCTATACAGACCTGTTGAATCTGTGTGATAGCAAAAAATATTTTGTTATTCTGGATATTCCTTTGAAAAAAGAAAAAAAAGTTATAGATAAACCGATAGATACATTTCGTGGCGCAATTGGTACCAATAATATTTCATATGCGGCAGCCTATTATCCGTGGTTGGAAACATCTGTGCTCTCAGACAATGATATTACAGGGAAAATATTGACATGGGGAGAGATTGAGAAATTTAATCCGGAGACATTCGATCTGGCACCTTTTTATGATAAGACATCAGATATCTATAAATTTATGAAAGATGCTTTATCTGCTATCAAAAAAGGGACAAAAACAGTATTGGATAAAGATGGGACAACTCCGCAAGAAGTTCCTCTCACAAAGAATGAACTGTCTCAAATGAAAAACGACCTCCACAATGCCCTGATGCAGAACTGGCCAGAATACCAGCTACTGGCGAAGAAGGTGAAAGACTATTTGAACCTGTTACCTCCTTCTGCTGCTATGGCAGGCATTTATACAATGGTGGACAATACACGCGGAGTATGGAAAGCACCGGCCAACGTATCTGTCAACTATGTGAATAAGCCTTCAGAAATGATCGATAATAAAACCCAGGAAGAGATGAATGTACCGATGGACGGGAAAGCGGTCAATGCTATCCGGTCTTTTATTGGTGAAGGGATCAAAGTATGGGGTGCACGTACATTGGATGGCAATTCTTTGGACTGGCGTTATATTAATGTGCGCCGCACAATGACTTTCCTGGAAGAATCAGTAAAAAATGCCTCCCGTGCTTACGTGTTCGAGTCTAATGATGCCAATACATGGATCAACATGAAGTGCATGATTGAAAATTTTCTGCGCAGCGTGTGGAAACGCGGAGGACTGGCCGGTGCCACACCCGAAGATGCTTATGAAGTACATGTCGGACTTGGAGATACTATGACTCCTGAAGATATTCTGGAAGGCATCATGCGCATCACGGTGCTGGTTGCTATCTCGCATCCGGCAGAGTTCATCGAAATAACTTTCCAGCAACAAATGCAGAAGAGTTGATATAAATGAATAAAAGAGAATCAAGATTTAAAAGTTAACAATTAAAAATCAGAATATTATGGCAGAAGATGGATCAGCACAGAGCCAGGACTTAAAAGCATGGCCGTTGCCCAGTTTTTATTTTAAAGTGACATTAGGTAGTAAAGGAGATATTTCTTTCAGTGAGGTTTCCGGTCTTGAAACGGAATATGAAGAAATAACTTATCGCGCCGGCGATAGCCCTGCTTTTACAAAAGTAAAAATGCCCGGACTGAAAAAGGCCAGTGATGTAACCCTGAAGAAAGGGGTTTTCAAATCGGACAAAGCTCTATGGACATGGATAAACAGTGTAAAAATGAATATCATTCCGCGCGAAGTCGTTACTATAAGCCTGTTGGACGAAGATGGTAAAGTCGCTCAAACCTGGGAATTAGCAAATGCATGGCCTAAAAAAATAACAGTAGAAGGTTTTAAGGCCGACGGGAATACGGTGGCAATGGAAACTTTAATTTTAGCACACGAAGGAATTACCATCAAGTAGTATGACAGACAACGCTGCATCAGACTGGCCACTTCCAGTGAGTTTCTACTTTCTGGTGGAATTTCAGAGCAAGTTGGACCGCTTCCAGACCTCATTCACGGAAGTGTCCGGTCTGAATATGCAGCTGAGTACCGTAGAGAAACCCAGTGATTCAGGAATGTGGATTAAAATGCCTGGCGGAGTCAAATATGGAAACATAACACTCAAACGCCCTGTCCCACTAACAAGCGATGATACTTTCACCCAATGGGTAGATAAATGTTTACAGGCTGACAAGGACAAGAGAATGATTCCATACGATATGATTGTAAAGTTGTTGGGGAAAGACGGAAAACCCCTGATGGGATGGAAATGTTCGCATAGCTATCCCACACAGTGGAATCTGGATGCTCTGAATGCCGAAAAAAGTGGTCTGGCCACCGAATCGGTCATTATAAGCTGTAACCGGATGGACCGCATAAAAATTTAATAGTTAATATTATGGCTGTTATCATCAAGGAAATGCGTATCCGTACCGTGGTAGAGAAACGCGTTGTTCCGGAAGCAGAACTTCCGGAACAAATTCTCCGGAAAGTAGAGGACCGTATATTGGATAGGATGTCCAAAGAAGAAAGAATTGGCTGGCCTGTCGGACAGCGACGGAAAAGAAATGAGCGCTAACAACAGGAGGCGGAAATAATAAAAAAGGAGTAACATGGGGAAGATGATCATTACAGCCTATACGGACGGCGATTTCAACAGTGAATGTAAATCCGCGCTGGAACTGCCTGTCAATCCGGCCAAGGTAAAGCTATCCAAAGGAATCCGCTATGCAGAGGACAAGCAGTTGGGGAGCCTGAACGGGTCGAACGTTTATGTGCGCTATCAGCCCGAAACCTTCAGTTTCGACTGCCTGTTCGACATGACCAACGCCATGGAGGACGATGACGAGAAGAAACCCGTACATGATGCGGTAGACGAACTCGAACAGCGGCTTTACGATTACAACACCGAAGGACACCGCCCCTCGTTCGTTAAAGTGCAGTACGGTGACATCACCTTTTTCGGTCAGCTCAAGACGCTGGAAACGGAATATTCCCTGTTTGATCCGGACAGCATCCCGCTCCGTGCCGAACTGAAAGTGACGCTGACGGGTTATTGCAGCCAAAAAGAGGAGAAGAAGCACTTCTCCAAACATTCGCCCGATGTGTCACGGCTGGTTACATTGAAAGAAGGACAGACATTGTCTGCCCTTTGTTACGAAGTTTACGGCGACCCGCTCCTGGTGGGGCAAGTTGCAAGATTTAATAATTTGAACGGCTACAGAAACATACCGGCAGGTACGGAAATTCTGTTGCCGATGTTAAAAAAAGCATAAGAATATGGCAGAATCACCCTCTGTAAATAAAGACCGTGTACTATCTTGTTCCGTTTATTGCAACGGAACGAAACTGAAAGACACCTATTCGTTAGTGTCTGCTACCGTGCGGCTGGAACTGAACCGAATCGGTAAAGCGACACTCAAGTTTAACGCAGGCAACATGGACAAGCAGACTTTCGATGAAAGTGACGACTCATTGTTCAAACCAGGTAACACTATACGACTGGATGCAGGTGGCGTAGATAAAGAGGAAACGTTGTTTGAAGGCATAATCATCGGACTGCGTATCCTCACAGACAAAGACTTCCGCTCCTGTATGGTAGTGGAGTGCCGCGACAACACCTATTCCGCAACGCAGGGACGCAAGAACCGCATCTTCGAGAAGAAGAACGACAATGACATCATCAAGGAAGTGCTCGCCGCCTACGGCAGTGTAGATGTGGATGCTACAAGTTACCAGCACCCTACACTGGTGCAGTATTACTGCTCGGACTGGGACTTTGCCCTCTCCCGTGCCGACGCCAACGGACTGTTCGTTTACACCGAAGGCAGTAAGATTAAAGTGAAAAAACCGGAAGTAAATGCATCTCCCGTTCTAACAGTTACTTACGGCACGGATATCACCGCTTTCGACCTCGAACTCTCCTCGGACGATCAGTTCACACAGTACGAGGCAGTATCGTGGTGCCCCAAAACGCAGCATGCAGTCAAAGTGTCCGCTTCCACGCCCTTACTCAACAAGCAGGGAGATTTACAGCCTAAGAACATTGCTTCGGGTGATAGCCTGCTGCTTCAGACCGACGCGCCGACGGACGAGAGGGCACTCAAGCAATGGGCAGACGGCATGGCATTGAAAGCCGGGCTGGCCCGCTACCGGGGTTCTGTTAGCTTTTACGGCTCTGCGAAGGCGAAACCGGGTTGCCTCATTGAGTTGAAAGGCTTTGGCAAACGGTTCAACGGTAATTTGTTCGTCGGTTCGGTGACGCATACCATCGAGGACAACGAATGGACAACCGAAGCAGGTGCAGGCATATCGCCTGTGAACATTACTGACGAGCCGGACGTGGTATCTCCCTCCGCAGCAGGTTTTCTTCCCGGATTGCAGGGACTGCATGCTGCGGTAGTCCGGAAGTTGGACGGCGACCCGCTGAAAGAATACCGTATCCAGATAGAACTCCCGTGGATGGATGGCAAGAGCAAGCTGCTTTGGGCACGCCTCTCCACGATGTACGCCACTGCAGGCATGGGCACCTTCTTTCTGCCCGAACCGGGCGACGAGGTACTGGTGGGTTTCATGAATCAGGACCCCGGCCATCCCGTCATCCTCGGCTCGATCTACGGAGATAAGCATAAACCGCCTTACGAATACGAGGCAAAAAACAACACAAAAGCCATCGTCACCCGCGAGAAGATGCGGATCGAGTTTGACGAGGAAAAGAAAGTGATAACAGTCTCTACCCCCGGAAAAAACATGGTGGAAATCAATGACGACGGAAAATATATCCGTCTGACTGACCAGCATAAGAATGAAGTCAAGATGGATAGCGGGGGCATCACCCTCACGTCCTCTAAAGACATAACGATGAAAGCCAAAGGCAACATCAATATGGATGCCACGATGAAGCTCAACGGAACCGCCAAGCAGGACGTCAGTCTGGAAGGGTTGAACGTAAAAGTGCAGGCAAAAGTCGGTGCCTCGGTGAAAGGTAATGCTACGGCGGAACTCTCCGCCAGCGGTCAGACCATAGTGAAAGGTGCCATGGTAATGATAAACTAAAGAAGAAAGGAGAATGATATGCCACCGGCAGCAAGAATAACTGATATGCACACCTGCCCCATGCAGACCCCGGCGTTTCCCTCGCCGATACCACATGTGGGCGGCCCTGTTACAGGTCCGTGTGTGCCCAATGTATTGATAGGGAAGATGCCCGCCGCAACAGTAGGTGATATGTGTGTCTGCGTCGGTCCGCCGGACACGATTGTGAAAGGCTCGTCCACGGTAATGATAGGTGGCAAACCCGCCGCACGTATGGGAGACACCACGGCACACGGAGGCTCGATAGTGATAGGATGCCCCACGGTAATAATAGGAGGATAAAAGAATATGGACGAACTGAAAAACCTGTTGAATGCCGACGCTTTCCTTGGTCGCGGCTGGAGTTTTCCACCCGAACTGACGGACAGTGGCGTAAAGATGTCCGCTTACGAACAGGACATCGAGGAAAGTCTGTGCGTATTGTTCAGCACATCGCCCGGTGAACGTGTAAACCGTTACGACTACGGCTGTCCGCTTCGCCGGTATGCCTTCGAGCCGATGACCACGGAAACCATTACAAAGATGCGCAACGACATCACCCGTGCCATCATCCTCTTCGAGCCACGCATCACGCTGGAAGATGTGTCGTTTGAGGAACATGCTGCCGAGGGATTGCTACTGATACAGTTGACTTACACCGTTATCCGTACCAACAACCGCAACAACATGGTTTATCCGTTCTACATTAACGAAGGAACAAATGTGTAACCATAAAAATGCAGAGTTATGCCATTCTGGAAAAAGATGTTTAACAAAAAGCAACCGGAAATTGAGTGAATCTACATGCTAAAGATAGCTGCCCCGATAGCGGGACGGCTATCTTTCAATAGGATCGATATATATGACAACGGACAATGAACATAGCGGCACGCTCCGCACCGGCTACGAAGCCGATCTGGCGAGGTTGGATGACTTCCCGGCATTGACTGTCGATTGGCGCATGCTCCTGTATCGACTGATACGGGCGAGCCAAGGCATCCACTATCGCGACGCGGACGGACGGGAAAGAACCCTCCTGCCCTTGCTGGAGAACAACGTACTGACCGTGATGGCTGACATCCGACGCAAGAAACTGTCAGGCTATGGGGACACCTTTGCTGATGTACAGGGCACTGCAAAGCAGAGCTACTATGTCGAAAAGCTGCAAAAAGACAACAAAGGATGGGTGGCACGGTTGGAAAACTACCTGAGCACCACCTGGCAGACTGACAGCAGCAACAACCCCGCCGTCGAGATAGCCCGACAGTTGAAAGATCGCCTGGAACAGTCGTTGCCCAACGGAAGCGAAGCAGACAAGCGCAGCTACTACCGGATGCTCCGTACCCTGACCGACCTCCAGTCGAATGCCGACCGTTACCTGAACCAGACGGAAGAAAGCGGGGACACGGAACCAGCATTGTCCTTGTTGATAGCCTATCTCAAAAACTACGGTAACGTTGCCAATACCTTCAACGGCCGACTTGCCGACCTGCCCGGCATCTATCGCCGCGACATCCTACATGCCGTGCCGAAAACCATCAAGCAAGACCGTACCTACGTTGTCATCACTCCGACAGCCGAAGCCTTCACCCTCCCCCAAGGCATGTCGTTCCCTGCCGGACAAAACACCGCCGGAGAAGACTTGATTTACCGTACGGAGAAAGAAGCCTACATCAGTCCGATGCAATGTGCGGAGGTAAATGCCGTATATGCTTCCGGAAAAGAGGCTTTCGGATTGTACAAACAATCCGTTCCGCTCCAGGATATAACGACTCCTCAGTCGCTGTTCGCTCATGGTGAAGAACTACGTATTGGCTGGCAGATAACCTCCCCTATGTTGGTGCTGAGTGAAGGCAAACGAAAGGTCAACATCCGTTTCCGCCTGACAGCTGACAGTCCTGTACCGAATATGCTTGTCGAAAACAGCTTCTTTCTGCAACTATCCACAGCAGAGGGATGGACACAGCAGTCTGGCACTTGCAGTATCGACGGCCACTCCCTTTGCTTCACCTTCACGATAGGTAGTAAGGGCATAGCATCCGCTTCCTGTACTGAAGAAATACACGGAACGATCACGGAATATCCCGCTCTCCGTATCCTGACGAGTAATACCAACTGCCCATACCGGTGGCTGAAAGAAATCTATGTTGAAGCTGTGGAGATACGGACGAAGGTAACCTGCATCCGCAACTTCACTTTCTGTAACGAACTGGGCGAAGTGGATACCGAACAGCCGTTTTCACCCTTCGGCATACAAGGAGATTGTGGTGCATGGTTCTTATTCGGCCATGAAGAACTGGGACTGAAACCTTTGCAGGAAGTCCGCTTGAAAGGTCGCTGGAAAAAGATAGCCGAAACGGAGACGGAATTCAACGAATTATATCAGGAATATGGTGTGAATGCAAGTTCGTTTGTTGTGGCAACCGAATACCAGAAAGGCGCCTCGTGGCATTCCTGCACAGGAAACAAACAGCATCTGTTCGTCTCCGATAGCGAGGAAAAACATTCACTTGCCCAGGCGAATATCCTGTTTGACTTTTCACAGGATGCACAAGCCGCTTATGAATATAGCCGTGAGCGTGACGGCTTCTTCCGGGTTACCCTGCAAGCACCCTCTATAGGCTTTGGTACGGATGCTTACCGCAATAGGTTCACTTCCGTCATGATAGATAACAGCCGCTGCAAAGAGAAAAACCGCAAACCTCTGCCTAAAGAACCTGCCGTCCCGATGCTAGCAGATGTAGAGTTGTCCTACATTGCTTCGGAAGTAATCACACTGACTGATGCCGGAACATCTTCCACACGGTTGGAGCATATTACAGCATTGTCGGACCGGGAAGCATTCCCTTTGGATGGAAACATGCCGCAGCCGTTCTTGCCCGCATGTCCCGCAGACCATTTGTTGTACTTTGCCTTTCTGAATGCAAAGGGAGAACAGACCATCAGAATGTATGTAGATATGGTACTGCCCGAAGAAAGGATACCGTATGATATTCCGCAACCCGATCAGTCGGCACGACTGGCATGGGAACAGTGGAACGGTTCGGGATGGGAAGTCCTCTCCGTAGAATCGGTGGTAGCGGAAGAAACCGCCGGACTGACACAAAGCGGTTTTATTGAAATATATCTGCCGGAAAAAGTAACCGATCACCAGGTGGACAAGCAAGGTAGAACCTGGCTCCGTGCTGCTGTAACGGGCGATATTTCCGCCTGTCTTGCCATACGCAGCATCCGAACGAACTACATCCTGATAAAAGCACAAAACGGTGATGGCACACCACTCCCTGCCGGAACAATTCAGGAAATGGCAGAGGAGGATGAACGGATAGCTTCCGTTGTCCAGCCTCTATCCGGTTTTGGTGGTACACCGGAAGAAACAGAAACACAGTTTGCCGCGCATCAAAACGCACGCCTTCATAACCGCCACCGTGCCGTCACAATGAAAGATTACGAACAACTTGTGCTGGAACATTTCCCGGAGATAGACAAGGCCCAATGTGTCAGCTATCCACCGGGACAACATCCGGCAGCGGTAAACCTGGTGGTATTCAGCCGGATAGAAGATAACCGCTATTTCCTTTCTTCTCCCTGGAAACTGGCTGAGATACAACGTCTGATCCAGAGGTACATATCGCCCTTTGTACGGCTGAAGGTAGTCAATCCCTCTTACCAACGAATGGAGGTCCGTTGTAAAGTAGTCTTATGGGATAAAGTGAGGGATGAAGCCAGGACACTCCGCCAACTGACCCAAATCGTATGGAACTACCTTGCACCATGGCAAAGGAAAGGCGATCTCCCCACGTTCCGGCAAAGTTACTCTTATAAGGAGATGCATGCCAGACTGGCAAACCATGAAGATGTGATGCGGTTGTCGCTTTTGGAAGTGGACGGAAAGAGCCTGCCTCGTGTAGACTATGACACAGAAGACCTTCTCCTTAAAGGAAACATGCCTTGGAGCATACTGCTGCCGGATATAAAGATTGAAACACTCTCTCCTCACGACGGTATCGAGGAAGCAGAAATCGGAGGAAACTTCATAATAGGATAATGAATATGGAACAGAAAAACAGAAAGACACTGAAAAGCTATTTTGAGAAAGGCGACGTTCCCACTGAGGAACAATTTGCCGAGCTGATAGACTCCGTACCGAATATAGTGGACGACGGGCAGGTGATCCGTACCAAAAATAGCTGGGCTTTCTATCCACCGCAGGACGGGAAGCTCGACATCGACCTTCATACGGCTGTAGGGGAACCTGTAGTATGGAAGTTTAGTGTCACACCAGAAAAGGACTTGCTTTTTAAAAACGGAAAAGAGGAAACGGTACTCTGTCTGACACAGAACAAAAACGTTACCCTGTACGGTAGTTTGCATATAGAAGGCGGGGAAACACCGACACCCTCAAGAGAAGATTATTTGGTCTTTCCTGCCGACAAACAGTGGTACGACCTGCCGGTGGACATTTCGCGCGAAGGCTTCGGTTGCCGTGTGTACAGCATCCATGCTTCTTTCCGAGAGCGAGGAGCCGGATTGTGCAGGCTGACGCGTGCTACTGCCATTTGGCTGAATTACATGGAACAGCGCATCGAATCACCTGAGAAGCATTGGTGGGGATGGTCCGGCAATATCCGCTTGCGTTGGTTATTACAAGAAAAGAAGCTCCACCTTCAAATACGTACCAACAAGCGACTTCCATCCGGGGAACTGCACTGTCGGATTGTGGAGATGTACAAAGGATAAAACGAACGAAACATCAGGAACACGAAGTTTATGGATGAAAAAGGACCCTATATCAAGCAGCAGGGAGAAGGCGAAAGTCTCTACTCCAGACTATGGAAGCAAACGCTGGATGAGGTACAGCGGATGTCGGGGATGGTGTGGACCGATTATAACGTCCATGATCCCGGCGTGACGTTGATGGACATAGCCACCAATGCATTAGTAGAAACCGATTATAAACTTGGTTTCCCCCACCAAGACTATCTGACTGGAGAGAACGGGGAGTTTAAACCGGAACGGTTCGGGTTTTATCGGCCTGTGGAGGTTTATACCACCGCTCCTGTCACCACGGAGGATTACCGGAAACTGTTCTTTTCCCATATCCCTGATCTGGAAAACATCTGGCTGGATGCTGATCCGGCAACCGGAGGCTATACCATCAGAGCCGTCCTTTCCCCGTTCGAGGGTAATCCCGAAACAATCAGGCAGCAGATAGAAACCATCTATCAAAGTCATCGGAACCTGTGTGAACATCTCGACCGGGTTGAAATCTCGCAACCGGAAGAATTAGAATTTCATGCCGATTTTGAGATAGAACCGGGCAAAGACGCTACACTCATATTGGCTACAGTATATTGGACCATCCTTCGTTACCTGTCCGGTGCAGTACGTATCTTAACGCCGGATGATCAGAAAGCGGCCGGTGTATCCCCCGAGAACTGGCTGGAAGGTTCGGAGGATGCCATACGTGTTGAAATACCAGAACTACAAAATACTGAATACGAGCTTTATAAACAACTACGTGCGGTGGATGGTATTCGGTCCTTCAGTACCTGCTACCTGATGAAGGATGGTGAACCGCAGAGCTATTTCACACAAGGGTTCAGCCTCAAAATTCCGAAGAAAGAAGAAGAACTCACGGCATGTATCCGTTGTGGCCGATCCGTTATGCGGGTGGATGTGGACAAATTCCTGACATTATTGGAAGGCTTCTACCATACGAAAGGACGTATCCGGGAGATGAAAAATGAGCAAAAGAAGTATGACTGGGGAATTCCCCAAAGCACGTACCGGGATATATTCACCCATTATCCCCTGACGAAAGACTTTCCCGCCTGCTATCGGTTTTCGTGTAATCAGGACAGTTCGTCCTCTTTTGAAACCTATTTGAAATTGTACGACAAAGTGATTAAAGACGGACTGGAAGAAGTAAAGACACTTCCCTCGTTGTTATCGATAATGAACGAAACGGAACCTCCGGCAAAGACTATTTACGAACAGAAAAGCTGCTACCTGGATTTTCTTGACCAGCTGTATGGAGTGGAAAGTTATCCGGACTGGATGAAAGAATCCGGTGGATACGGTGATACCAAAGAAGAAATCCTGCACCGTCGCATGGATTTCCTGCAAAATATAGCACGCCTCACAAAGAACCGTGCCGGCGCAAGGAATATAACCGATTCAGACGGAGAAGAGAATATCATCGTGGTAAAGGAATGGTTTTGCCGTATGATGGGCATCAACCGGAATGAAAACCGGCCGGTAGGCAACGTTTTACCCGGACACAATCTCATTCTGATGAAAACCGACGAAAAAGACAAACGGTTCCGTGACAAACTGACGTCCAGACTTATCTATGAGAAAATGTCCTATACGGAAAATGTACAGATAGTCTATCCCGAGCCTTTACCGGAAGATAAAAAAGAAAAACTGGAACAATACAGCATGCTGCGAAAGGAATTGCCTGTGTTCAACCATAACTTCATCAGCAGCGGTTTATTCCGTGGTGGTATCTGTTTGGACAATTACCGCATTGTCCAGGCAGCCGAGAACGAATACATGCTAGTATTCCACGACCGGGAAGAAGATAGTTGGATGAACCTGGGACGTACAGATGACAAAGAACAATTGAACCTGCTCGCCAATATCCTGCGCCGTTACCTGCTAGAGTTGAACCGTGCCTCGGAAACGCTCTACATTATAGAACCTGTATTGTCGGACATCAAACATCCGTTCACATTACAACTGGTATTACCGGGATGGACAGCACGTTTTCACGCTCCCCGGTTCCGTGAATCGTGCCGTGAACTATTACGCATCCTGTTACCGGCTCATCTGACAGGCACGGTTTATTGGCTGGATACTGCCTCTATGCAGGAGTTTGAAGACTGCTATTTATTATGGAAGAAAGCATTGGCGAGACAATACAAGGATGATGCGGAAATCCTCCAAAGCCATATAGACGAAATATTGGAAAAAGCTGAATATAAACAATTATTAGATGATACGAATTGACAACATATCATTTGAGTTCACCGCCCCGGACGAAAAATTCGCACACGAACTGTATGCGGACTGGGATGGTTTTTGCCGTCGTTGCTTCGAGCAGGTGGTGGAGGAATGCCTTTCAACCTACGACAAGGAAAAGGTATTGTACGAAATAGAACAACTGGAGTTGGATCTGGGAAGCATCCCCGAAGAATATTTCTACCGGGAATTTCCTAGGCGACTGAAAGAGGTATTGCTGAAGGCGTTACCGACAGGGGGGCTCCAAAGGAAGAGCGAAACGGAGGAAAACGGAGGATCCCGGCTGGATAATCTGCTCTTCTACCTGGAATACGGCTACCCGAAAGCAGAATGGGCGGATGAAGATTTCAGCTTGTCGGAAGAATTAGGCTGGCTACTGTCCCACTCCGCACCGGAGCAGTATATCATCCGGATAGCTAGTCTCTGCTTAGAGAAGGAACACGTCTTTCACCGACTGCTCTGGCAGGCGGACAATGCGGACGTGCTTCTCCGCATCTATGCCGCGTCACTATCCGAACCCTCCGCCGGTCTGCATGGAAAACATCGCTTCCTAACCCGGTTGCTGGAGGCAAAACCAGGTATTCCCGTACGTTTCATCCATGAAGCGACAGATGATGCCTCCCTGGGGGGAATGGCGGAACTGCTCGACAGCGTATCCGTCAAACAAATCATGGTGACGGAAGCAGAGGAGCACGCCGAGGTGGACCTGCCTCCCTATTGGCACTATCTGTATGAGTGGCTGATACGCTATTATCCCTATAACGGCATTGCTATGTTCGGTGGCAAGGCGGAGTTTACTAACCACCTGCACCATCGGCTGCTGACATTTATACGGAAACGTAACTACTCTTTCTACCTTTCGAAGGCGGAGTTGACCGTTAGCTTCCTTCTGGAAGTGTTTGGTCCGACTTATTATATCGATGTACTGAATACCATCTACTATCTCCAACCCTACCGTGCGGATGGTTCGCCTACGCATGACGGGTATTTCAGTCAGGAACTGTACCGCATCTTCTTGCAGTTGTCCCTGCTACACCAACCAGCCGTAACAAAGGAAAACACTTTGTCCGTTGAAGATAAAGCATCATCCGGTTTGAAAGATCCGACAGACATTATGGATGTGCTACAAGATGCTAAATGTAGCGATGCGGATAAACGAATGTTCATCCGCACAATCGTCAAAGAACAACCGGAGATACTCATCCAATGGCTCCGATTGGGAATAACCCCAAATATGACAGGAATAGCTATTGTAGCTGCTCTGATTGAGGTTGATACAATGAACTGTATGCTTGCCGCTCTTTCTTTTAACACCCTGCAAGCGGTAGAAGTGATGAGGAATTACCTGCGGCAACAATTTTCAGAAGAAAGTGATTGGTTAAAAGGCATAACCGAAACTCAGTTGGAGCTTCTGCTCCGACAATCGGTACTGATGTGGATTCGGAAAGGATACTACCGGCTACCAAACAGATTCGACCAATTGTTGAATCTGTTTTATCAGGAATTGACAGGCAAGGAGGATGAAGCAATCGTTACCCGATTATCCGCCTCCCAGCCTTTGAAGGTAATAAAAGAAGGATTAGGTCTCGAACAGAGCGGAAGATGGAGTATTCAGAGACTACAAGAAATATTATCAGTGTCTGTCGTTACAGATGATATAAAACGCAAATTACTTGTCTGTTTTCTGGAACAATCGTCAAAGGATTACGCTGAAGCGGTACGACAGCTCCATACATGTGGATTATCGAACTCCCTCTGCCGCCTGATAAGCCAACCGATATGGGAAGAAGTACTTCGACAGTCCACCGTCCGGCTGGTAGGAATCGAAAATACCGCCCTGTTATTGTCCCTCTTCGATGGATTGGTGGCACACGAACGTGCTTTGTCTTCTTATTGGAAAGGAGGTACAAAACCTTTGAAAGCTCGCCTGCTTGTATGGTTGGTCGAAACGATACGGTTACAAGATACACATAAAAAACCGGTAGTGGAATATATCCGTTCTTTATTCGCAGACCTTGTTGGCAGGAAAGAAATATCGGAGGTCATTCTTGCTCTTTGGCGAGAGATGGGACATACGGACTCTCCTGCCACAGAAGAAATCCTGCATCTGCTGGTGGATAATGAATCCCGGCAAATCCGGCTTATGAAAACCGATTACAAGGAATGGCTACGACAAGCGGAAAACGATTCAAATGCCGTTCAAATGCTGTTTAAAAGTCGTTGGAATACAGCGGATGGCTTTATTGAATGGCTGGATGACACTTCCATACCCTATGAGAATAAATCCGGTTTGTTACGACACACCATAACGGAACAACCGGCGAAGTGGATATACCTGCTCCGCGATTTGCCGCATGAGAGTCAATACATAACGGCAATCGCCGGATATGTACCTGCCCCGCTTATGCTACAGGGCATGGCGAAGACGGATTTCTACCAGACCTCCGTATTATCGCAGTTGATGGAGCAGCTGCAACATCAGGAGGAGAAATTGTCACGGATTGTCGGAAGCAGTCTTTCCCTGCCGCTTGCACTCTCGAAAACTCTGCTGCTTTACTTGCAGGACCGCGATACATCAGGCAGGACACTGACAGCTAATGAGATTGCAGGGAAATTCCTTTCCTTCTTTTATTTCATACAAACCGGCAAAACAGACTATCACAATAATATATTATGGATATCATTTACCAATAAAATTATTTCATATATGAGTAGTAGTGAAAACAACATGGCTTCAGACGATATAAACAAAATATTGTCGAATGCAAGCAACAGTGATGCGACATTCCAGCAATCTGTCAACTTCTTGATAGACCAACAACCGGAAAAGTTGCTGACTTGGTTAGAGAAGGATGCCAACCTGTCTGAAATAGAGCGGATTGTTCTCGTTTCGGACCGGATAATGGCAAAGAGATGGACAGTCTGTTTGTCCGCTACAGCCGGATTCGAACAAGCCGCTGTGTTCCGACGATTGACTTCCTGGTTTCTTGATGGTCCTTCCGACAGGATATCTGTCACCGGATTTATCCGGGCGTTGCTGTCATGGGTTAAAGAAACGGACTGGAAAAGGCAGACACCAGATGAAATAGAAGCGTTTTTCTTTTCCCGTCTGTTCGGTAAATCCAATATCTCGTTACCTTTGGAGAAGATCGCGGACAACGACCTGCCGGAAGATACCCGAAAAAGATGGCTGCGCAATTACATGCGTTTCCAACCGGAAGTATTGCTGAAATATATACAAAAAACGGTATCGCAAAATATGTTGCCGCCGGACAAATGGATAGCATGGCTGGATATCGAAGACTGGCTGCGTCTGGTGGCAAGCCTTTCTCTTTCCGGCGCAGAGCTTTTCCGGCAGATTCTGGAACATTTGTCAAAAAGGAATACATTTCAGAAGAGCGAATTGCGGCAGACATTGGCTACCTATATCATAAAGAGCCGTACGGATGAATGGATATATGGAAGTCCCGAAGAAACGGTCCGTTCATGGGTGCAGTTACTGCCGGAAAAGAAGGAAGTCGTGAAGGAGAAATTATTGCTGCAACTATGTGAGACGTTGCAACTGTCAATGGACGGGAGAGTCGGAACGGACGAAGCGACAGAAGCTCCGGAGTTCCTTCTGGTGGAAAATGCCGGCCTTTGCCTGCTCGCCCCCTGGCTCAGCCGACTGTTCGCCATGCTCGGCTATCTGGATGATGAACGGAAATCACTCAAGAATACGGCTTTGAAAATCCGCGCCGTATTCCTACTGCAATATATCGTCTACGGGGAAGAACGGGAATACCGAGAAACAGAACTGGCCTTCAACCGGCTTCTTGTCGGATTGCTCCAACATATACCGATCCCGAAACAGCTGCCTCTTACCAGTGAAGAAAAGCAGACCGTCGACTCCATGGTGGCAGGCATAAAGGCTAACTGGCCAAGTATGGACGGCACATCGGTAAGGGGCTTCCGCCAGAGCTTCATCGCTCGCAGCGGTACATTGGAACAGCAGGAGGAACGGTGGCTGCTAACGATGGTAGAAAAGACGCATGACATTCTGCTTGAATCCGTTCCATGGAGTTTCAGGCAGATACGTCTTCCGTGGCTGAAAAAGTATGTGCAGGTCATATGGCACGAGAAACAAAAATTCTAATAAATTGACGGACCATAAAATATATAAAATGGCAACTGAAAAAGTATATCAAGAAAAGACGGCCCGCACCATCCAGCAGAAGCTGGATGGTGGCGGCACATTGCAATTCGTGGATAACCGTCCGATGAACCCGGTCTTGCAACAGATGGGAGAAGACGAAGAAGATACCCTGCAAGGCAAGTTCAATCAAGCTCTCCAGCGGGAAGAGGATGAAGAAGACATGCTTCAAGGTAAATTTGAACAGCCAGTCCAGCGCGAAGTAGATGAAGACGAAACCGCCCTGCAAGGCCGGTTTGAAGCTCCCGTTCAGAAAAAGAATGAAACCGGCATGCCCGACCACTTGAAAGTTGGCGTGGAAGAACTTTCCGGCCTCACGATGGATGATGTAAAGGTACATTATAATTCGGACAAGCCGGCTACAGTACAGGCGCTCGCCTATACACAAGGTACAGACATCCATGTAGCTCCGGGACAAGAACAACACTTGCCCCATGAGGCATGGCACGTGGCCCAGCAGATGGCCGGTCGTGTGGAACCTACCACCGAAGTAGGCGGAATGCCGGTGAATGACAATATCGCACTGGAACACGAAGCCGACGTGATGGGCGCAAAAGCAAACAGTCTTTAATGAAGAATTATGCGTGAGTATATCGAATGGTTCAACCAAGTATTAACTGTCGCCATCCAGCTTTACTTCCATCAGGAGTCCGAGTACAAGCAGCTAAAGGATGTGTATCCGCCCCGAAACGGCTGGATGGAGGCGGTGACGGGACAAACGGACACCAATTTTGAAGAACGAATCGTTATCATGCTTGCCTTGATGCCCCATATCTGTCCGCAAATACTGGACATCTTCTTTGTGCAGAACAAGAACTTTGACCGCCAGTACACCGAGTTCGGCGGTTGGAAAGGTTTGTCACACGGAGGATTCCTTCCTACGGGTGAAACCGCTTCGTTCATCCTTGCCGGGGAGGACGTGGAGAAACGCAAGGAGGTCATCCATATGTTCTCAAAAAGCCACTGGTTCTACGGAAAAAATATCCTGCGGTTGGAAGGTGCAGGCGAAGGAGAGCCGCTGCTCAGCAGCCAACTCCGTGTATCTGAGGAATTTCTGAGCCGCGTACAACTCGATGTGGAATATAAACCCGATTATACCACCGGCTTCCCTGCCAAACGTATCACCACGGAACTGAACTGGGAAGACATGGTGCTGGACTACCAGGTGACGACTGAACTGGAAGAGATCAATACATGGATTTCTTCCGGCAAGACCATCATGGAAGACTGGGGGTTGTCGCGTATCCTGAAAGCCGGATATCGTTCGCTGTTTTACGGTCCTCCGGGTACAGGGAAAACACTTGCAGCGACATTGCTGGGTAAGAAGAATAATATGGATGTATACCGGATAGACCTATCCATGATCGTTTCCAAATATATCGGGGAAACGGAAAAGAACCTGGCTAAAGTGTTCGATCTCGCTGAAAACAGGAACTGGATTCTCTTCTTTGATGAAGCAGACGCCCTGTTTGGCAAACGTACTTCCACCAACACCTCCAATGACCGTCATGCCAATCAGGAAGTGGCTTATCTTTTACAGCGTATAGAAGACTTCCCTGGCATGGTCATTCTGGCAACAAACTTACGTTCGAACATCGACGAAGCATTTTCCCGCCGTTTCCAATCAGTGATTTACTTTCCAATGCCGACTGAAGAACTACGAGCTGAAATATGGCGAAAGATGCTGAAAGGTTGGCCGGAGAATGTAGACGAAGACTTGATTACCATGGCTGCCAGAACAGAACTTTCGGGAGGTTCTATAGCCAACGTAGTCAGACGGTGTGCATTAGCAACAGTAAATCAGAAAAATCAATCTCTGGATAAACTTATATTAAAAAATGCACTGCAAAAGGAAAAACTGAAATGATAAGAAGATAGGTAAAATAAAAAGCGTCGAGATGATAGTATCTCAACGCTTTTTATTTTTACGTGACCGCGACAGGATTCAAACCTGTAACCGGCTGATCCGTAGTCAGCTACTCTATTCAGTTGAGCTACGCGGCCAATCTTTATATTTCTGTTTAAACTTTAATTCGGATGGTGACCGCGACAGGATTCAAACCTGTAACCGGCTGATCCGTAGTCAGCTACTCTATTCAGTTGAGCTACGCGGCCAATCTTTATTTCTGTTTAAACTGTAATCTCGAATGGTGACCGCGACAGGATTCAAACCTGTAACCGGCTGATCCGTAGTCAGCTACTCTATTCAGTTGAGCTACGCGGCCATTGTTTCGTGATTGCGAGTGCAAAGGTAGTGTTTTCTTTTAAACTTGCAAGACTTTAGTACATCTTTTTTTCAATTTAATCTAACATTTTTGGATTGAAGATCAAGTAACCGATATTCAGTCCGAAGTTGAAATTCTTTGCCGGATAACTATACCCGTTGGCATACAGGCTGATAGAGGCAAAAGGTAACTGTAACACCAGGGCAGCCTCCCCCATGTACTTAAATGAATGAAGAAACTTGCCATAATAAGGAACTGCCATATAAGGATTGTCCGCATTAGTTTCTTTCTTTATTTCATATAAAGGGGCAAAGCCATACAAGTCCAGACGGAAATGAAGTAATTTGCTAAACTTATAGATTGGCGAAATACCTGCTGCAAAATACTGATTGGCCCGGAAAGCCTCATTGAAAACAATCTGGCTATGCGGCGTGGGCGTAAAAGCCGGAGCTTGCAATACCGATGCCGTATAGTTATTCATCAGGTTTTTGCTGGATATGACCAATTCTCCCTGGAATCCCAGATTGAAACGGTTACTTAATGTTTCATAGTGCTGCCACTCCCCTTTCAACTGTAACCAGCTGTAAACCTTTTTTCTGATTGATTGACTTTGAGATGTTGGAGACGGATCATAATTCTCAGTACCTGTGACATATTGAGCAATCAGGAACTGTTTCCGCCCGGCTATAGGGTATTGTTTAGCATCCAGTGAATTCCGTTCTATACTCAGCGAACCACTGAACAGATTGTACCAGCTATGATCGAATTTAGAATTAGGAAACAACATATTATTACTCTGAAAATAGTAATCATTCAATTGCCCGTATGCAAAACCGATTTCTGATTTTGCCCTGTTCAGGAACGGGAATCCCAGCTTTAGCTTCATATACAATTCTTTTTGTTTGATGAAGGCCGGTAACACATCTTCGTAAAACAGCGACTGACTTTCCTGATATCTTTTATCGGAATATACCCCCTGCCAGTTAAGATAGGTCGGAATCCTGGTCTGCAAATAGATTCGTCCGTTTAGCATAACTCCACTGAAAGAATTACCTACCTGAAAGTTTGAATTAACATCGGCAGCAAAACGGCCTAAATACTGATAACCCAATCCCAAAAACAATTGATTCGCCTGATGCGATGAAATATTACCGCCAAAACCGACCGTTATTTCTTCTTTCATCTTTACGTCCAGATAGAGGTCAAACTTTTTCTCCCTGCGATTGTAAACGGCATGGGGCATAATTTCCCGTATCTTCGAAGAAGTGAGCATCTTGAAATAAGCCCGCTTAAATTCTTCCATCGAAAATTCATGATTCATATCACGATGCAGTTGTGCCTCGATATACTTACGCTGCGATTCGGAAACGCCGGTTACATATATATTCTGAAAGATCAGCGGCGGCAAACTTTCCTTATAAGCAACCCTACGCATATTAACTTCCGTAAGTGGAACCCTGCGGGGCACTCTTTGCTTGATCGAGTCGATCATACTCATCGTACGTTTATAACCGATATCCATCAATTCCTTTGCTTTTTGAAAGTCCAGTAATGAAACAGTCGGGAAACTGAATTTTACCATCATGCCATCTTCTTCCGGAACATCATAATCCGTTTTCTGCATAATCATCGTTTCCAATTGATTATAAGCATTATTGGAAGGTTTGTTATTTCCTCCGGCAACAGTCGATCCGAAAATAAAATCAGGATGAAAAGCCTCTTTCATCGGTCCGACAGGAAAATTATCGTAAATACCGCCATCAAACAGAGGAATGCTGTCTTTCCAGATCGGCTGGAAAAAGAAAGGGAATGTCATGGAAGCACGGACAGCATCTCCCAGATCTCCGTTCTTGAATATGATAGCCTTTTTATTATAGATGTCAGAACCGACACAACGGAACGGGACAAATAAATTGTCAAAATTCCATCCGGCTTTAGCAGTAGCCTGCGAGAACAATGCCATAAACGCCTGATTCATCTGGATCGGATTGATAAGGCTTTGCGGTAAAAAGTTGGCCTTGATCTGTAATGAATCAGTCATATCAATAGAGAAATGACCGAACTCAGGAGTCGGGTCCGGTCTTTTAAAATAATATTTATATTCATTTTCTACGGTACCGGTCTGCCAGTAACTAAATTCTTCTGATAACATTAATTCCAGCATTTCATCAGGAGAATACCCCATGGCATATAAACTACCTATAATGGAGCCTATAGATGTACCGGTTATATAGTCAATAGGTATATCATTCTCCTCTAAGGCTTTAATGACTCCGATATGCGCAGCACCTTTAGCTCCTCCACCACTTAATACCAGTCCCACCTTTTGTGCATCGGCCGCTTGCAGGACGATCAGCAAAAAGGTTACCAGAACAGCTACTTTCTTCATACTTTACTTTCTCTCAGTTTACAACTTCAAATGTAAAATTATTTTCTCAGACTACAAGGTGTGTTGCAGGCTTATTGTGTTAAGATTTAGCGCTGCAATAGCGAAAATATTATGAAATTCAGTAGTATTCAGAGATTAATTAAAATATAAATGATAAATTTGCCGAAAAAGAAAGGGTAAGACAAATAAATATCACTCTATGAACATACTTGTATTGATGAATTCAGTAGTATTAATGCTGCCCACGGGAACAGCAGGATACCTGATACTCATATTGGTTCTCTCTCTCCTGGTTGTTTTACTGGCAATCAAAAACAGGAAACTTGTTTGTGAAAAGAAACAGTATAAAGATCTATTGGACGATATGCAGGAGAACAACAAAGAAAAAGAAGCGCTGTTCAGCCTCGATATCTTAGAGAATCTGCCTTTTCCCCTTTTCGTAAAAAATATCGACGATGACTATAAATATATATTCTGGAATAAAGAAGCAGAGTTACAATCCGGTACTCCCCGGGAAGAGATAGTAGGACTTTCTGATTTTGATATTTTTGGTCCTGAACGGGGAATGCGATACCGGAAAATAGATGAACAACTGGTCAAAGAAGGAAAGAACTACAGGGCTGAAGAAGATTATGTAACCCCGGACGGTATTTTTCACAATACGATTGTAAATAAGTCTATCCTGACTCACGGTCAGAATCACCTGCTCCTGGTATCCCGTTGGGATATTACCCAGATGAAAGAATATGAAAGGGAACTTATCGAGGCAAAAGAAAAACTGGAAAATGCAGCCAAAACCCAGAACATGGTGCTCAGCAGCATTAATTTCGGACTCATCTATATAGATAAAGAATACCGGGTTCAATGGGAATCTACCACAAACTTGCATAAAATAGCCAAAGGCCGGCATTATACTCCGGGAAAGGTCTGCTACGAAACAGTCCGGGGAAGAACGGAACCTTGTCCCCGTTGCGCTCTCAGTGAAGCTATAACAAAAGGAGAATCGGTCCGCCACGAATTTACCGAAGGAGACACAACGGTAGAGATCAGTGCCATCCCTCTTTTTGACCATACAGATACCAACATTGTTGGCGGACTAATGAAGGTCGAAGATATATCCGATAAAAAAAGGATAGAACATTTGATGTATGAGGTGAAAAGAGCAGATGAAGCCAACCGTTTGAAATCGGCTTTCCTGGCAAATATGAGCCATGAAATCCGGACTCCCCTCAATGCAATCGTCGGCTTTTCCAACTTACTGGCAGAGACGGATGATCCTGTAGAGAAACAAGAGTTTATTCATATCATATCGACAAACAACGAACTCTTGCTTCAATTGATCAACGATATCATCGATATGGCGAAGATCGAATCCGGCTCCCTGGATTTTACCTATTCTCGGATTGATATTAATGAATTAATGGAAGAAATTTGCAGCCAGATGATTTTAAAGAACAAATCCGAAGCTGTCAGCATTTCATTTGACGAAAAATTGCCTCAATGCCTGATTTACACAGATCGTAACCGGCTGATGCAAGTCATGAACAACTTCCTGACAAATGCCCTGAAGTTTACTCCTGAAGGATCTGTTTCTTTTGGGTATACGATCGAAGAATTAGGTAAAGCCATTCGTTTCTATGTAAAAGATACTGGAATAGGTATACCTCAGGATAAGAAAGATAAGATTTTCGACCGCTTTGTCAAACTGAATACATTCGCCCAGGGAACAGGTCTAGGGCTTCCTATCTGCGCCATGATTGCCGAAAAGTTCGGAGGAAGCGTCGGAGTGGAATCAGAAGAAGGCAAAGGTTCTCTGTTCTGGTTAAGCATTCCAATGAAAGAATCTGAAGAAACCTAAAGTATTCCAAAGGCTGTGAACAAAAAAGGTGTTGGTATGTTTTCTTTTTCATACTTTTGCAACCTAAAATAAAGAACAGTCAATGTTTAAACATTTAATCGCTTTCACAGGAGTATTCCTGTTTGTCTCTGTTTTGCCGGGAAAGGCACAGAACTTAACGCCGAACGACACTGTCTCAAAAGAGGTTGTTATTGTTGATGGGCAACAGCTTAACGAAAAGCAATTGCAACGTTATTACCGTCAGTTACGTAAAGATTCCATCAGGGCCCATAAAAAAATCTGGTGGTCTGTCCTGGGTGGTCCGTCCTATACTCCGGAAGCCTCGCTAGGTGTCGGAGGTGCCGTACTGGCCAGTTTCAGGATGAACAAAAACGACACGATTTCGCAACGTTCTTTCCTTCCGGCAGGAATCAACCTCTCAATAAACGGTACGATCGTGGTGGCGGGAGCCGGAACTTTCTTCTTTAACCAGAATAAGTTCCGTATTTATGCCAGCTACGGATACAGGAACGAACCGGCCCATTATTACGGCAAAGGCTATGAAACCATAGAACATGTAGACAGAAGCGACTCGACAACCCGTTACCATAGAAGTTATTTCCAGATATATCCCCGTTTTGTCTGGGAAATCCGTCCGCATTTTTACCTGGGAGGACTGTTCGATATAAACTTTACAAATGCATCGGATATAAATCCGGTGATAGAGCAAGACTACTATTTCAATCAGTTCAAACGGAAATATCTGAACGTGGGAATCGGAGGTTTGATTCAATACGACACAAGAGACGATGTCGCCACCCCCACAAAAGGAGTCTTGTTAAGCGGGAATATGAAAGCATTCGGAAAATATCTCGGAGGTGCCTATAACTACGAAATACTGGAACTTGAATACCGGCATTTTGTGAATGTATTCCGCCCGAGAAGTACCCTGGCATGGATCGCTAAAAGCCAGATAGGCATGGGAGATGTCCCCTACTCCGAATTACCCTCTTTCGGTTCGCCCTTCGACCTGCGCGGATATTACTGGGGTAAATACCGGGATAAATCCATGGCCTATGGCATACTGGAATACCGCCATATGTTCGGTTCGCCGGCAAAATACAAAAGCGGAAACTTCTGGGCTAAATGCGGTTTTGTTGCCTGGATGGGGACCGGAACAATCGGTAACACTCCGTTCGACTGGGATAAATGGAAGTTGAATTTCGGTGCCGGATTACGTGTGCAAATGCAGCCGGGCAAGAACTTCAGACTCGACATCGGTAAAGAGCCGGGACTGGATGGAGTTCAGGTTTATATGAACATGACAGAGGCATTTTAACCGAATCTTCATTTTGACCTTAGTAAGCTATTTGTCAATCGATTACAGTTTCCTCGTAATTCCCTCATTTGGGAACTCCAGTTTCCTCCCTAGGGAACTGTAATTTCCTGCCTGGGAAACTGTAGTTCCTTTACTAGGAAACCTGCGTTTCCTGCTTAGGAAATTCTGAGGGAACTGCATAAAAAAACATCCGCCGTCATTAGTTAGAGTAAATGACGACGGATGTTTTTTATTTCGGTTCGCAAGTGTGTTCGTTAGAACGACAGCTTCATCGAGAAGCGTACACCTTTTGTCTGAATACCCGGATTATCGCGGTAAGTCAAACGCCAGACATAATCGAGACGAAGGAACTTAAAGATATTCTCAATACCTACTCCGGCTTCCATATAAGGCGTATTACCCAATGTATAAGAACCTTCTGGGAACAAATACAAATCTTTGCCGCCATAATAAGGATTATTCTTATCGGTCAGATGACCATACATTCCACGGAATGAAAGAACCTCTCTCCATTTCAGTTTCTTTATCAGGGGAAGACGGTTCAAAAGAAGCCCGTTCATAAAATAAGTAATGTCCCAGGATGCATACTCGTCGCTGATGAACTCCATCGCATTCATATTGGTGTATGATTCAGGCTGGATTGTATAGGATAAGTTCGCGTTCGGCAATATCAATAACGGATAAGGAACTTTGTCCCACACCTTACCTGCTTTACCGATAATATCGACATATCCGAAGGCTGAGAACCAGAAACGTTTCTGAATACCCAAATCGGTACGGTTATATGTATAATCGGCCCCTAACACACCTTTCCGGGCTGTGATATGGTTCAATGTAATTATCGGAGCATCAAAGGAGATCGGATAACGATAATTACGGGTCTGATAGAATTTCTCGTTCGGAGCATAACGGAATTTGAATTCCATTTCCGTCATCGAATAAGACTTGACCGGTGTAATATGCCCATCTGCTTCGATCCTGTCAAAAACCGCATAATCCGTTGCAATCTCTTTTTTGTTACGAAGAGTCGCACCATAAGCGATTCCGTTATAATGTTCCCGGTAATAAGCCAGTTCGGCATTCCTCAGATAAGTAGCACGGGTATCTCTCTGTCGCTTCCAGACAAGGAAAAGGTTATCCTTATTGGTGTACATATACTGCTGTCCCAACTGATTGATATCGTAAGTGTATTGCAACCGGATAGAATTAACCGGAAATTCTTTACGGTATTCTTTCTTGTCATTAAAAGAGTATTCAATTAACCCGTCATATTTCAGCTTTCTGTCAGTGGTTCCGTAGGCAGCATAACCTTCCAGGAAAAGATGTTTACTGAAAGCTGTAGTAGTTGTTCCCCCAACACGGAAACGGGCACCTTCTATTGCATTACCACTGATAAAGGTATTAGCCGGTCCGAACTCAAACTTATTCTTTACCGGGTCCGTGCTAGTCCCTATATAGCCGGAAGTAAGGATCGTAATAATTTTCTCCGTAACATAGAAAACGGGGACGGCACGTAGTTTGGCCATCAGCTTTTCAACCGTGTTCTGTTTTCGTGTTCCGGCTTCTTCCGGACGGTTCAAATCCCAGAAATCTTCAGGTTGCTTATAAGCGTTCTGTAAAGTTATCACAGGGGCACTCTCTTTGAATATCTCCTGATTTTCAGGAGGAAGGAAGGAATGATCGCTGTATATGTTCAATCTTCGGGCATACATACCCTTGGATTTTTCCGTTAGTTTAAAGTCTACGGATATATCATCTTTAGTAATAATACGTGTACCATCTTCTGTCCTTTTGAATGTCTGTTCGATCGTCATTCCGCTGACAAAGTTCAGGTTGATATTCTTCGGTACATTTAAAATAGCTTTCTGTACGAAGAAGGTAGAATCGAGTGTAACGAACAGATGTCCGGTAAAACCAAATCCTTCCGATACGAAGGGCACAAACCCCAAGTCTACACACTGCTGTCCGTTCACCTCCAATGTGTCGAGCAAATAATATTTATAGAAATTAGGTCCTATTGTGGACAGCGGACTCACAAAACGTTGCAGGAACAGTGGAATATCATTCTTAAAGATATCGACTTCCCGGAATACTTCCCCCAGGAATTGTTGCATACCATCACGAGAAAATATCTCATCTACACCGGCAGCCTTTGCTCCCAGCACAACCCTTTTCTCAACTTTAGGATCTTTACGGTAAAAGATGCCTTCCACCTTTTCCTTTTCAGAAACGGGTAGAATAGTCTTTCCGATATCCAGCGTATCGATATAATCGATCAGGAAGTCGAATTTCCCGCCTTTTCCATTCTCTTTCTTAGGCTTCGGCTGGTAATCATTCATCGCAAAAATCATCTTTTCATATTGACTATAACTGAAATAGTCATGATTGCGAGGATCATTACTCTCCCGGGAGTCAATCACATTTTTAACAAAAGTCACGGCCGGATTTTCCTTCTTGCTGTACTTCTCTTTCTTCGGCTTTACAATGACTTCACCCAAATCAATACTGGAAGGGGCCAGAGGAATTTTAAAATAATTCTTCTTACCTATAGCCACTTTCAATTCTTTTTCGGCATATCCCAGATATGAGACAGACAGAGTCCGTGCATTAGATGACGTGGTCAATGAAAAATTACCGTCATCATCGGTTGTCGTTCCGATAGTTGTACCCTTCAGTATGACTGAAACATATGGTAACGTTTCTCCCGTGATAGAGTCCGTTACTATTCCGCTTATTATAGTGTTCTGGGCTTTTGATGCAAATGCAACCAAAACAAATGCCAGAATAAAAACAATCTTTTTCCCCATTATTATTAACTCCCTCGTTAAACTCCGCAAAATTATAACAGATTCTTTTTTATGAATGTTCCAAATTGAACCGATTATATTCCAATTGACAACAAATCACATTTAAAAGACCCAAAATAGATGTTTTAAAATGAATTTATACTACTAATAACAAAATTCCTTCTTTCCGTAACGGGAAGTTTCGGGACTTCAATCAACGTATATCCTGCATCTTTATAGACATCTTTCATTACATTATATGTATCTATCGCTTCATTAAATGATTGTTTACGTTCTTTATCTGTATGGTATATATTTTCCCAGGGAGGAAGTATGAATACCTGCCTGCTATACCTGTATTTATCGACGGCCAGTTCTATTTCCTTCCGGTCGGTTAACCCAATCAACCTGGCATATGCCAGTGTATCAGGGATTCCTCTGTCAAAAAATAATATGCCTTCATTTTCTTTATGAGCCAGATATGATTCAACGGAACGTTCCAGCATCATACTGGTATATAAACCGGTATCTTTCCAGGGTAATGCGTTCCCGCCCTGTAGCTGTTGTTCTTTGATAATATCCCGTGCTACTTCTTTTACTGTTTGATATCCAACAGTTTTAAGTTCTTCAATTAATGATGTTTTACCCGTTCCAGGTCCACCAGTAATAACATACAAGCCTGTTTTTGTCAACATGATTTGTTTATTTATGACTATTATGGCAAAAGGAAATACAACCCGGATGAAAAGCTGTTATAACCGGAATTGTACATGCAAATATACTGGATTATTTCTTTAAACCTATCAATTCACTCTTAAATTTAACAATTCACTTTTGTTTTCTCTTGTCAATATTTCTACCTTTGTGCACGAAAAGGGGTGCCATACTGTAAACGGGCTGAGATTATACCCTGTGAACCTGATGCGGGTAATGCCGCCGTAGGAAAGACAGACAAGGCTTTTCCCTCCTTTGGTATGTGAATATGAAAACAGATACATTTTATCGTTATCCGACTGCGTTAACCATTGCCGGTTCCGACAGCGGCGGAGGAGCCGGGATACAGGCAGATATTAAAACATTCTCGGCATTGGGAGTTTACGGAGCTTCTGTAATCACCTCCATTACCGCCCAAAACACACAAGGTGTCAGAGGCATACAAGCCGTCTCTCCGGAAGTCTTGAAAGGCCAGTTGGATGCGGTCTTTCAAGATATTACCATCGATGCAGTCAAAATCGGAATGCTGCATAATAAAACAGCGGCAGAAATCGTCGTAAATGCAATCGATACTTATTCACCGTCGCGTATTATCCTGGACCCGGTGATGATTTCGACCAGCGGTAACAAATTATTGCAGGATGATGCCATAGACATCATTGTCCGCGAACTGTTCAAACGGACATCGTTGGTCACACCCAACATCGACGAAGCTGAATTTCTGTCCGGAATGAAGATAACTTCCGAAAAAGAGATGTGCCTGGCGGCAGAGAAGTTGCTGTCTTTAGGCTGCCATGCCGTATTAATGAAGGGAGGACATTTAAAAGGAAAAGAGATGACTGATATATTATATGTATCGGAGGCGTCCCCTCTCCGACTTTCGGCAGAAACAGTAATTACGCTCAACGGCCACGGCACCGGCTGTACGTTGTCTTCCGCTATTGCCGCTTACCAGGCTTTAGGTAAAAGCCTGCCTGATGCCGTCAGACTGGCTAAAGAATATATAACAAAAGCAATTACAGAAGGGAAAGATGTACGGACAGGACACGGGCATGGTCCCCTGAACCATTTCTTCGCTCCGGTTCCTTTAGTAAAAACAGAGATAAAGAGATAAAAGGATCGTATGAAACTGTTCGTAATCACAACTCCTTTCTTTTTTGAAGGGGAAAGCCGGATAATAACCCATTTGTTCAGGGAGGGAATGCAGCGCTTGCATCTGCGCAAACCCCAGAGTGACATCGACAGGTTTCGTCTCTTACTGGACGCTATCCCTGTCGAATATCATTCACGGATTGTATTGCACGAACATTTTGAACTCACAGCCGGATACCGGTTGGCCGGCATCCATTTGAACAGCCGGAATAATACCCTGCCGGAAGGTTTTGCCGGAAGCATAAGCCGTTCGTGCCATTCCTTGCAGGAAGTGCAGGATAACAAACAGTTGGATTATGTATTTCTGAGCCCCATCTTTCAAAGTATATCCAAAGAAGGATACGGAAACGGCTTTCCGATGGAGACATTACGGGAGGCGGCAGCTTCGGGCATAATCAACGAAAAGGTAATTGCCCTGGGCGGAATAGAAGAAAAGAACATTCCGCTGATTGCTTCCTTACATTTCGGTGGAGCTGCCATTCTGGGAGCTTTATGGGGCAAGGACCCTTCTGTAACAAACGAAACATCTATAATAAAACGATACAAACAACTGAATATATGGCAATAGAATATCATTTGCGCAAGCACGAAGATAAAGGACAATTTATTCCACTAGGCAGTGGTGAACGCCTGATGTTTATAACCCACGGCACTTCTAAATACACGGAACGGGAAGAAGTCAAAATGGTTCTTGACGGCGGTTGTTCATGGGTACAGCTACGGATGAAAGGAAACATGAATATCTTTGCAGCCAGGGAAATCGGGCAACTAATCAATGAGCATACAAACAAATGTATCTATTGTATAAACGATAATGCACGGATTGCTTTGAGATGCGGGGCGAATGCTGTTCACCTGGGGAAAGAAGATATATCAGTCTCCGCCGCATGGGAAATGGCAAAAGAGCAGTTATTTCCGGACGAAGCCTTCTATATCGGTGCCACTGCCAATACCTTTGAGGATATCGAGCGTGCTGTCGGACAAGGAGCTTCCTATATCGGCCTTGGGCCATTCCGTTATACGGAAACGAAAAAGAAACTCAGTCCCGTTCTCGGTCTGGAAGGATACAGAAAAATAGTGCAGCAATGTAAGGAGGCTGGCTATAAAATTCCGATATTTGCAATCGGAGGAATCTGCCTGGAAGACGTCGCCCCGTTAATGGAGACCGGAATTACCGGAATAGCCGTATCGGGAGCCATCATCCATGCAGAAGACCCCGTAGAAGAGACCCGTCGTTTTATTAATGAGATAAATAAATATTAAACATACTGTAATGGCAAGCAAGAAAAACATGCGTATTACCTATCCCGCATCGGAAAAGATATATATCCCGGGCGAAATCAACAAGATAAAAGTGGGTATGCGTAAAATCAAACTTCTGGATACCGTCACTATCGACGAAAACGGAGAGCAAGTTTTTAAGAAAAACAATCCGGTGATTGTTTATGACACAAGCGGTCCTTTTTCAGACCCTAAAATAAATATAGATATAAATGCCGGTATTCCCCGTATCCGCGAAGAATGGTGTTCGAAACGTAAGGATATCGAACAACTGAGCGAGTTGTCTTCCGAGTATGGCCGTGCCCGTCTGGAAGATAAAAGTCTGGATGAGATACGTTTTCCGAAACGTCACCTTCCCTACCGGGCCAAAGAAGGTAAGAATATCACCCAGATGTATTATGCCAAACGGCGTATCATCACTCCGGAAATGGAATATGTGGCCATACGTGAAAACCAGCAAATCGAAGCATTGGGACTGAAATCTTATATCACTCCCGACTTTGTCCGTAAAGAAATTGCTGCCGGACGTGCCATCATACCGTCCAACATCAACCATCCGGAAGCGGAACCGATGATTATCGGTAAGAAGTTTTTGGTGAAAATAAATACCAATATCGGTAATTCGGCATTGTCTTCCGGTATCAGTGAAGAGATTGAAAAAGCGGTGTGGAGTTGTAAATGGGGTGGCGATACCCTGATGGACCTTTCGACGGGTGACAATATTCACGAGACACGTGAATGGATTATCCGCAACTGTCCGGTTCCGATGGGAACAGTTCCTATTTACCAGGCTTTGGAGAAAGTGAACGGAAATGTAGAAGATCTGAACTGGGAAGTATATCGCGATACATTGATTGAACAGGCTGAACAGGGTGTGGACTATTTCACCATTCATGCCGGACTATTGAAAAAACATATCGATTTGACAGCGACCCGCTTATCAGGTATTGTTTCGCGTGGTGGTTCCATTATGGCTAAATGGATGCAGCTGCATAATGAAGAGAACTTCCTGTATACCCATTTTGCAGAAATATGCGATATCCTGAGCAGATATGACGTTGCTGTGTCTATCGGCGACGGTCTTCGTCCCGGTTCCATCTATGATGCCAACGATGCAGCGCAGTTTGCCGAATTGCATGCGATGGGCGTATTGACAAAGATTGCCTGGGAGAAATTCGTTCAGGTTATTATCGAAGGTCCGGGCCATGTCCCGATGAACAAGATTCATGAGAATATGAAAGAACAGCAATATGCCTGCCACGGTGCTCCGTTTTATACATTAGGCCCGTTGACAACGGATATCGCCCCGGGATACGACCATATCACATCGGCTATCGGTGCCGCGCAAATTGCCTGGTATGGCACAGCTATGATTTGCTATGTAACACCGAAAGAACACCTGGGATTGCCAAACAAAGAAGATGTACGCAACGGAGTGGTTGCTTATAAGATAGCTGCCCATGCCGCCGACCTGGCAAAAGGCCATCCCGGAGCACAGGTCCGTGACAACGCATTAAGTAAGGCTCGTTTTGATTTCCGTTGGAAAGACCAGTTCAACCTGTCACTCGACCCGGAACGGGCTTTGCAATATTATAAGGAAAGCGCTGTTACCGACGGGGAATATTGTACGATGTGCGGTCCGAACTTCTGCGCCATGCGTTTAAGCAAAGACCTGCATAAAGAATGTAAAGAATAAAACTGTTATAGGGCGGCTGTCAGGGCCGTCCCTATTAACCTTTCAGCCAAAGCATATCCTTCATTATATAACGCTTCCAGCTTTTCCAGATTATTTTCTGTCCGCGTCACCTCTATTTTGTTTTCAGGACGAATCACGAATGCTTTACCTTCGGCTTCCAGTTGGTCGATATAATCGAGTACTTCATTATAACGTTTATACCTCAGTTTGAGCTGTTCCCGTATGGCCGGATATTTTTTATAAATGAATCCCGGCAGATAAAAGTTCTTATCCTTTTTACGGTATCCTTTATTTCTTGTGAGGATTATCACATTTTTCCGGAAACCGTCATCAATAGCTCTTCGGATAGGAATAGCATCACAAACTCCGCCATCGACCATCGGGACGCCGTCCACATAGGCAACCGGACAAAGAACCGGCAATGTGCAAGAGGCACAACAAATGTCTACCAGCCTGTTTTTATCTTTCTTCTCTTCGAAATATTCCGCCTTCCCGGTCAGGCAGTTGCTGGTAACCATCACGAAACGTTCTTTCGATTTAAAATAAGTATCGTAATCCAACGGATAGTATTTATCAGGATAGACATAGAATAAATATTCCATATCGATATATCCCTTGCCGCGCAGAAAATGGCGGAGACCGATATAATTATACTTTTTCAATAAATCTATATTGCCGAAACGCGAACGTCCTCTCTGCCGGGACGCATAGGATATGCCGTTACTGGCTCCTGCCGATACCCCTATCGTATAAGGGAACCAGAGATTGTGGTCCATAAAACAGTCCAATACTCCGACCGTAAAAGTGGCACGCATCCCTCCGCCTTCCAATACAAGTCCTGTCTGATTATCTATTATCATAATTATTAAATTTAAAAAGCCATTGCCTGGCTCACACCGGACAATGGCCACAAAAATATAATAAATCAGCGATAAAAAAATAGTCTGTTTACAGAATAACTTCGTTCACTAGAGGACGGTTTTGACGGAAATCTTCGATGTTCTGCAAGGTCGTTTCCGCAATATTATGCATTGCCTCCTTGGTAAAGAAGGCCTGATGAGAGGTGACAATTACATTATTGAAAGACAATAGACGCGCCAGCACATCGTCGTCAATAATTTTGTCAGATTTATCCTCATAGAAGTAACCCCCTTCCTCTTCGTACACATCCAATCCGGCTGCCGAAATCTTCTTTTCTTTCAGTCCTTCAATCAGGGCATTCGTATGAATCAACTGCCCACGGCCGGTATTGATAATCATTACGCCGTCTTTCATTTTAGCGATTGAATCATCGTTAATGATATAACGGGTCTGCTCCGTCAGCGGGCAGTGAAGCGAGATAATGTTTGAATTTTTGTATAATTCATCCAGCGTCGTATAAGTAATTCCTTCCTCTTCCGCGAATTTATAATCCGGATAAACATCGTAAGCAAGAATATGCATACCCAGTCCCTTTAATATCCGTATCAATATCTTGGCAATCTTTCCGGTACCGATAATACCGACGGTCTTTCCGTGCATGTCGAATCCCATCAAGCCATTCAGCGAGAAATTGCCGTCACGTGTCCGCCAATAAGCACGATGGATTTTCCTGTTTAACGAAAGCATCAGAGCCAGGGAATATTCGGCTACGGCGTAAGGAGAATAAGCCGGCACACGGACAACCGGAAGTTTACCTTTAGCCGCTTCCAGGTCTACATTATTAAAACCGGCACACCGTAAAGCCAACAGTTTGACCCCGTTATCGGCCATCGCATCTATAACAGCCGCATCGGCCGTATCATTCACAAAGATGCAGACAGCATCGGCATCCTGCGTCAGGACAACGTTGTTCGGATTAAGGTGACCCTTAAAATACTTGATATCGTAATTATACTTTTCATTTACTTTATCGAAAGAAGCTATATCGTATGGTTTAGCTCCAAAAAATGCAATCTTGTATGACATATTATTTGTTTTTTATTAAAACAGATTAAACATATCGAATGTTGAGAAAAAGCATTACTTTTACCCCGTTTTAAACGAAAAGAAATTATGCATCAACCTGTTAGGAAAAGAATTGCAACAGGTGTCATTCTTTTAACTGTTCTGGTACTACTTTTGTTTTCCGCACGGAATCTGTTCGTACGGAAATATATAGACCGTAAACTGGATAAGATAGAGGAAGCACGCCGGTTATCCATCCATTATGACGATATACATATGCTCGGCCTGAGCGGTATACAAATCGATGGAGTATCTGTAATCCCGCTGGAGGCAGATACTTTCCTGCAAAGCCGTTCTTTCCGGATTAAACTGGAACTTTCCGAACTTTTCCTTTTTAAGATATCGGTAAAAAGCATTGAGGCGGAGGGTTTGAATGTCTCTTTCATAAAGAATAACAATACTTCAAATTTTGAATTTCTGTATCATGGAGCAACAGCTCCGGAAGCTCCTGTTCAATCCGGGGCTGAACGGAATTTTGCACAGAGAACAGGCAAAATATTTGGCCTGCTCTTCAAACTGCTTCCCGATAACGCTACTTTACGAAACCTGAGCGTCTCTTATCAGAATAAAGGAGACGAACTTCTTATTGAGATTCCTTCCCTGATAATAAAAGACAATAATTTCACCACCGGAATACGAAGTACGGAAAACGGTATCCAAAGCGAATGGATTTGCGAAGGTTCATTACAGGACAAAGAGAAGAAAATAGAGGCACGGCTGCATGCCCGGGAGAATACAAAGATTACCCTCCCCTTCCTGAATTACCGCTGGGGAGCACAGATACAGTTTGACACGCTGTCTTTCAAACTGGAGCAGATACAGAAAAAGAGTGACCTGCATACCGTCCGGGGACAGGCACATATCAGCGGCCTGACACTTCATCAACAACGTATCTCTCCCGATACGGTTCTACTGGACCAGGCCACGCTCGACTGCCTGGTGAATATCGGAAAGAATTATCTGGAGCTGGACAGCGCTTCTCTAATCAACTTCAACCGGCTGGATTTCCATCCCTATCTGAAGACTGAGAAAAATCATGACTGGCATATTATAGCTTCCGTAAATAAACAGGATTTTCCTGCCAATGATTTGTTCGCTTCCTTACCCCGAGGTCTGTTCTACAACCTGGAAGGATTGAGAGCTGACGGTACTTTGTCGTATCATTTCCTATTAGACATGGATTTAGCCCTGTTGGACAGCCTGCAACTGGAGTCATCGCTTACTGCCCGTAACTTCCGGATTGTCCAATACGGAAACATCGACCTGAGGAAGATGAATGAGCCGTTTGAATATACGGCTTATGAAAACGGAGAGCTAGTCCGTACATTTGAGATTGGCGAAAGCAATCCCTCTTTCCGTCCTTTCCAGGCTGTATCCCGTTATCTGCCTTTAGCTATTATGCAGAGCGAAGATGCCGGTTTCTTTCATCACAACGGATTTATTCCGAGCGCGATACGTGAATCCCTGATTCTCGACCTGAAAGAACGGCGTTTTGCCCGTGGCGGAAGTACGCTAAGTATGCAACTGGTGAAAAACGTTTTTCTGAGCCGCAATAAGACGATTGCCCGTAAGCTGGAAGAGATGCTGATTGTCTGGTTGATAGAAAGTAACCGTCTTACCACAAAAGAACGTATGTTTGAAGTCTATTTGAATATCGTTGAATGGGGACCGCTTATCTATGGTGCCGCCGAAGCCTCGCATTTCTACTTTGCCAAAGAACCTTCGGCTTTGACTTTGGGAGAATGTATCTTCCTTGCCAGCATAATCCCCAAACCGAAACATGTCCGGTATTGCTTTGACGGATTACAGTTAAAACCATATTATACTGAATTTTATAACGTAATTATAAATCGTCTCATCGACCGCGGGCTAATAACTCCCGAAGAAGCGGAAGGAGTACGTCCCGAAGACCTGAAAATAACCGGGCCGGCTAAATATTACTTAGCCGGCCCGGATGATATTATTCGTTAGAACTTTGTTTTTCTTTTTCCCGTTTCTTTTCTTCCTGCTTGCGATCTCTTATATCTACCCACTTGACAAAAGATAGCACAGTTATAACCATAACTAAAGCGATCATATATACATAGATATTCATAACTAGACCTCCTTCTTTTTTGAATTATCAATCAATACAAATCCCATCATTATTAAAAAGAATGAGAAAAATACTCCCAAACTATAAATAACCCATCTATTAATGGGTTCATTCACGATACCACTGAGAATAATTCCTCCAAAAATCAATTTAGCCATATCAAGGAGAAACTCTCCTGCTTTTTCTTTTACATTCATAGTTACAAAGTTTTTAGTTGTTAAACATTGCGTCAAAGATAAAGATTCTTTTCCAATAAACAAATGAGAGGAGAACTATTATTATCCAAAGTCTATGACAACATTTGTCCCTTTATTTAGTTCCGAATCAATCGTAACTTTAGCCCCATAGGTCGTCAGTATGCGCAATGACAAACTAAGTCCGATACCATGTCCGGAAAACTCTCGGGTATTGGAGGCACGGTAGAAAGGCTGGTAGACACGCTCCAATTCTTCCATCGGAATGCCAATTCCTGTATCTTTTATTTCGAGGACCGACCCCATCAAACGCATCTCGACCGGTTCTTCCCCTGAATATTTACAGGCATTATTCAGTATATTGCTGATGGCTATCTTTAATAAATGAGGGTTTGCCGTCAGGCAGAAGGCAAAAGTATCTGTCGTGAACTTGATACGGTTACCGACAAACTGCATCAGGAAATCGGCCAGCATAATAGTCTCGGTCGCATTTTTAAGTATCTCTTTATCCCCGTGCGACAGGAAAAGTAAATGCTTCATCAGCTGTATGATGCGCTTGTTTTCCGAAGCAATGCGTTTTAATGCGGACTGGTATTCTGCCGGAGTACGTTCTTTCAGCAAACTAATCTCACACTCTCCCTGTATGGCTGTAAGCGGATTGTTCAGTTCATGTGAGGCATTACTGATAAACGCCTTCTCACTTTGATAAGCAGCGTCAATACGGTCGACCATACGGATTGCATAGAGCTTTCCGACAAAATAAATCAGTACCGCACTTATAACAATCAAAGCCAGCAGCAACCAACCGATACGCTGCTGGATATCCCCGCCATACTGGTTGTTGGAGATAACAAGGACAATAAAATTACCCTCGTTATCCGGATAATAAAGTGCTGCTCCGACCTTTTCCTTTTCATGGAAAGTGATTACCTCGCCCCTATATAACCGTTCAATCTCTTTTTCCGTCATATAACGGACCAACGTTACATGCGTCTCCGCCACACTGTCCGCATTCAGTAATATCTCGGTGGCTACGGGCAAAGTCTCTTCATACCGTTTTTGTATCCGGGCATAACTTTCTTCGTCCACTTCATCCTTCTCCCAATGCTTTTCGGCTGTTGCATAGGCCTTTTCCGTCAAATAAGAATAATAGAGGCGGCTGATATAGTTTGTCGCAATAAAGTAAAAGGCAATCGTGACAAGGGTAATGATACCCACCGTCATCGCCGTATAGAAGAAGGCTATCTTATTCCCTGTTTTCATGCTTCCATCATATAACCGATACCGACAACGGTACGAATCAGTTTATGGTCGAAGTCCTTGTCTATCTTACTGCGAAGGTAATTCACATAGACATCGACTACATTTGTATTAGTATCGAAATCCTTATCCCATACATGCTTCAAAAGGGTGAGGCGATTCAAGGCCGTACCCTGGTTCAGTATGAAATATTCCAGCAAGCGGTATTCTTTGACCGTAAGGTCTATCGGCGTACCATTACGAAACGCCCGGTGGCTGGTCGGGTCGAGACTCAGGTCGCCACAGCGCAAGGAAGCCGTGGCAATCTCCGCTCCAATCCGCCGCAAAAGAGCTTTGATACGTGCTTCCAGTTCCTGAAAACTAAAAGGTTTGACCAGGTAATCGTCTGCACCGGCATCGAGGCCGTTAACGATATCGTCTGTCGTACCCAACGCCGTCAACATAACCACAGGCGACTGGTATCCGTACAACTGGCGGTATTGACGGCACAATTGCAACCCGTTCATTCGGGGCATAATTATATCCAGTATCAAAAGCTGGAAGTTCTCTTTCTGCAACAACTCCCAACCCGCCATACCGTCATAAGCCACGCTTACTTCATGACCAAACTCCTGCAACCCCCTCTCTATGAAAGAGGCGATATTCACTTCATCTTCTACCAATAATATCTTAGCCATCTGATTTGCCATTTATATCGTTCAGATTACAAATATACGATTTACAATCTACGCTGTAATAGCTTTCCATCTTTATCATACAGCATCTGGCTGTAAAAGGCTTCCACCATAAGCGGGAAGACAAAGAGCGTGAAGAAAGTAGCCCCTATCAGTCCGCCGATGATGACGATGGCTAACGGACGTTGGCTTTCCGAGCCGATACCGTGGCTGAGGGCGGCAGGCATCAGTCCGATAGCTGCCATCGAGGCCGTCATGAGCACGGAGCGGACACGGTCTTTCACACTTTGTTTTACAGCCAGCGGCAAAGGTGTACGGTTTTTCAAATTACCTTTTATATCGGAAATCATGATAACCCCGTTCTGGATACAGATACCAAATAGCGCGATAAAACCGATACCTGCCGAAATCGAAAAGTTGAAACGGGTAAGCAGAAGGGCGACAATCCCTCCCACCGCCGCATAAGGTACATTCAACAGCACTAATCCGGCATCGCGGGCATTGCCGAACAGCACGAACAGGATGACGAAGATGATGGCAATACTCACCGGAACCACCTGTGCCAGTCGTTTCGTAGCACGCTGCTGGTTCTCAAAATCCCCCGTCCATTTCAGGGTATAGCCTTCCGGTAGCTTCACCTGCCGGTCGACTTTTTGCTGCGCTTCGGCTACTGCCGTACCCATATCGCGGCCACGGACGGAGAATTTAACGGCACAGAAACGGGTATGGTTATCGCGATAGATAATCAGCGGGCCGGTTATCGTATGGATATCAGCCAACTCCTTAATAGGCACCATCGTCCCGTCGCGGGCCGGAACCAATATCTTTCCTATCTCGTCCTCACTGCGGCGGAAGGCTGATTCGTAGCGCACCATGATATTGAACTTCCGTTCGTCTTCGTAAAGCAACGAGGCGCTCTTACCCCCTATCGCCATCTCGATAATGGACTGCACATCTTCTTTTGCCACTCCGTAACGGGCCAGGCGCGATTCGTCGAGTTCGATACGCAGTTCCGGTTGTCCGATATTACGTATGACTCCCAGGTCTTCGATGCCTTCGACGGTTTCCAGGACTTTAAAGACTTCGACGGCTTTCTTTTCCGACTCGTACAAGTCTTTACCGAACACTTTTACAGCAATCGAACCTTTCACGCCACTGGCAGCTTCTTCCACATTATCGGTGATAGGTTGGGAGAAGTTGAAGTCTACGCCCGGATAGATAGCGAGGTCGTCTTCCATCTTCTCAATCAATCCCGCCTTAGTCAATTTGCTGGTCCACTCCTTTTCAGGATAAATGTCTACATGAAACTCGATATTGTAGAAGCCTGTCGCATCCGTTCCGTCGTTGGGACGGCCCGTTTGTGAAAGCACCTGCCGCACTTCCGGATACGACGCCAGTTCGCGACGCATCCGGTTTGCCAGCTTAACGGACTCATCCAGGGAAATACTCTGCGGCAACGTGGCACGGATATAAATAGAACCTTCGTTCAGCTGCGGAAGAAACTCAGTCCCCAGCAAAGTAAAACACCACAAACCAACGGCAGCCACCAGCGAAGCGATACCGATAGTTGTCTTCTTATGTGCATGGCAACGGTCAAATATAGAAACGGATACCCGGTTTATCCACACCAGAAACGGATTATGCCTTTCACGCACGTTCCTTTTCAACAGCATCGAAGAAAGCACCGGGACTAATGTCAACGTAAATATCAAAGCCCCCAGCAAGGCAAAACCGAGCGTATATGCCAGCGGACTGAACATCTTCCCTTCCACCTTCTGAAAAGCGAATATCGGAACCAGTGCCGTAATAATGATTAGCTTGGAGAAGAACACCGCCTTCGCCCTGTCTTTGGCTGTTTGGCGAATCAGTCCCATCTTACTCATCACATTGAAGGCAGGCATTCCCACCTCACGCGCTTTCCGGTCGAGAGCCACAAACAACCCTTCCACCATTACGACCGCCCCGTCGATAATGATACCGAAGTCGATTGCTCCCATCGAAAGCAGGTTTGCACTCATTCCCATCGCCCGGAGACAGATAAAAGCGAAGAGCAGCGCCAACGGGATAATAATGGATACAATCACCGTTGTACGCCAGTCTGCCATAAAAATCAACACAATGAAAGTTACCAGTAAAATACCTTCGGCCAGGTTATGTGTCACCGTCCGCACCGCCAGGTCCACCAGGTCCTCGCGATCGTAGAATGACACAATCCGCACATCTTCCGGCAACGCATTTTCCTGTATGTCCGCTATCTTTTCTTTCAGGGCGGCAATCACTTCGCCCGGATTCTCTCCTTTCCGCATGACGACAATCCCCTGCACGACATCGTCTTCTTCCATGCGTCCCACCTGTCCCAACCGGGGCAGGCTCGATTCGTGAACGTTTGCCAGATGTTTCACCAGGATAGGTGTGCCGTTAATGTTCTTGACTACGATATTCTCAATCTCCTTCGTATCGTTAATCAGTCCGATGCCGCGTACCACATAAGCCTGCGAACTTTTGGTAATCACGTCGCCCCCTACATTAATATTACTCTTTGCAATCGCGTCGAACAGTTCCAGAGACGTCACGTTATAGTTGATTAGCTGGTTCGGGTTAACACTCACTTCAAACGTTTTCACCTCGCCACCGAAGCTGACGATATCCGCCACTCCCGGTACCGCCCGCAGCTTACGCTCGATTACCCAGTCCTGAAACGTCTTCAGTTCGCGCACTGTCCGTTTATCACTCCGCAGCGTATAACGGAAAATCTCCCCTGTCGGTCCGTACTGAGGCTGTACCTCCGGCGTGACACCCTCCGGCAGGTCGGCATCATTCAACAGGTTATATACTTGCTGGCGGGCATAGAAGTCATCCACGTCATCGTCGAACATCACATTGATGACCGAAAGGCCGAACAGCGTCGTGCTGCGGATATCTGTCTTCTTCTGCACCGGATTCATCGCTATTTCGATGGGAATAGTGATAAACTTCTCTATCTCTTCCGCACTGCGTCCCGGCCATTGGGTAATGATTGTCACCTTCGTGTTTGTCACATCAGGAAAGGCGTCGACAGGCGTATGGATAAAGCTCACCGCTCCCGCTATCACGGCTATGGCGGTACAGAAGAAGATAAAGAACTTATTCTTCAGCGAGAAAGCTATTATGTTATCTATAAATGTATGCATCGTTCCTCGTTTACTTTAAAGCGTTATAAACCAAAAGAGCATTCCGGTCGATAATCCGGTCGCCCTCTTTCAGCCCGGTTTCCAGGAAACAGTACTTATCGGTCTGTTTGAATACCGTCACTTCACGGGGCTGCAACACATTGTCGCTGCCTATCCCCACAACAAAATGACGACCGTTCTCGAATATGACGGCACGGGCCTCCACACGGGGCATCACCTTCCCATCTGCATCAGTCTGCACATAGACATTGGTGAACATGCCCGGTTTCAGCAGATAATCTTCATTCTTCAACTTGACCCGTATGCTCATTGTCTTGCTCTCGCTATCGAGCATATTATAGACCTTGTCAACCGTTCCGGTAAACTCCCTGTCCCGGTAAGCCAGTGTTGTTATGCGGACTGCCGCCCCTTCGCCAACCCTGCTGATATCGCTCTCGTAAACATCGGCCATTACCCAGACGTTATCCAATCCCGAAATCGTGAACAACTCCTCCGTCTGGTCTGAACGTATCTGCATATTGCGGCTTACATTCTTTCCGATAACGAAACCGGAGACAGGCGATTGTATCTCGTAAGTAGAATTACCCGTAATATGGTAGATGGCATACACTTCGTCAATCCGCTTCTGTTCGGCCCGGACATTTACCGCTTCCTGCTCTGCCTGAAGGACATCACGTTCGGAAGCCATTCCGCTGTTGAACATATCCCGTGTAGCTTCCAGATTGCGGTCGGCAAGTATAATCTGCTGCCTCGCCTCCTTACGCTGCTTCTCGTAATCAGCCACTTCGCTGCTATGGATAATGGCAAGTATATCTCCTTTCTTTACATAGTCGCCCATCTCGACATTCACCTCTGTGATATTTCCTCCGAAGATGGGATAGACACGTGCCAGTTGTTCCGGATTGAAACCGACACGCCCATTCAACAGCAACTCATTACTCAAGGGCATCTCGTGCACGGTCTCGACCGAAACCACTTTCTGCAAACTGTCGGTCAACATCAAAGGTGCCGGTGCTTCCTCCTGCCCGCCTGTTTTGCTGCCGCACCCTACCAGTAACGGCAGCAACAGCGTCCATACAATACAATTCTTTTTCATTCTATTTCTCATATCCTTATATTCAATATTCATTAGTCATTAATAGCTGAACACGTCGCTGCCCGTCACGGTATTGACTTCCTCCATGGCGAGGAACACATCTTTCTCCGTCTGGTAAAGTTGCAGGCAGGTTTCTTTATACGCCTGGTAATAGTCGATAAACTCCAGCAGGCTGATATTACGTTTTTGGTAGTTGCTGTTTACCCCCTCGATGATAGTCCCGAAGTCGCGTTCCAGTTCAAAGTTGGAAGAACGATACAGTTTGACCGCCTTCTCCAGTCGTGCATAGCTGGTAAAAAGTTCCGTTTCCGCCTGCCGGCGGGCAAGTTCTTCCCGATTCGTGTTTTGCAGTACAGTAAGGCGGGCAGATTTGATATTCCCCTGATTGCGGTTGAAGACAGGAACCGAGATGCTCAGTCCTACGGCAAAGTAATTATCACAGAAGTTACCTGCCCTGTCGTAAGACCCTTTCAGGCTTACTTCGGGAAAGGCCAGCGACTTTTGCAAGCTTACATTGGCACGTGACACCTGTATATTCGTTCGCGCCATCTTCATATCCGGTCGTCCGGCAAGCCGTTCCGCCAGTTCCGCAAAAGAAACTGCCCCGGTATCCATCTGTTTCAGTACCGACGCATCGAAGACCGGCTCAAACGCCTTGTCTGTCTCCAACCCCAGCAGCAATCGCATATCCCCTTGCAAGGCGATAAGCCGGTTCAAAGCCTCATTCCTCTCCTGTTGCAGAGAAAGCAAAAGTGCCTGTATCCTCGACTTTTCAAGTAGGGAGATATTTCCTTTCTCATTCTGCTCCTTCATCACTTCCAGGAGTCGTTCCAGGTAATCTATCTCCTTGTCATAGACCGAGAGTGATTTTCGGGTATAATAAATCTCAATGAATTTGCTGTTCAACTCGCTGCGCAACGTGCGCAACACCTCTTCAAACTGGTAGACCGCCATCTCCTTGTTTAGCTTCTCCACCCGCACCCGCTTGTTGCGTTGTCCTGCAATATAGATTAGCTGTTCAATCTCTACCACGGCTTCGCCTTCCTTCCCGACGTCAAAATACTTCCCGTTCAGACGGTTGTAGACATTCTGTTCCAGCGAAATGACCGGGTTTTCAAACAGTCTGGCTTGGATAACTCCAGCCTCAGCTATGTCGATATTATAACGCTCCGCAATCAGTTCGAGATTGCAGGCAGCGAAACGCTGCCCGGCTTCCTGTAAAGTAAGTTTGACGGATTGGCCCTCTGCCTTGGTAATGTTGCAGAATGCCGGTAAGACAAGTAATAAAAGAATGAATCGTTTACCCATGTGCATCTCTTTTTTGAGCGCAAAGGTATAAGGCGGAGCGTTTTACGTCCCTACGTATCCGATTAGAATCCTCTTAGTTGAAATTAGAATTTGATTAGAACCGCTTCAATCATTCATTATCATGCGGTACGGAGGTTTAGGCATCATATCTTCCGTGGTAAGTGTCGGAGGAAATTTAGGATAGATAAGTTCCAGCCAGCGCAAATCTATAGGGCCAGGGACCTCTTCCACCCGTACACGGGCAATCCCCTTCTTCTTGAACCCGAGCAGCTTCGCAGCGCCGGAGGATACGTCAATAATCCGTCCCTTGCGGTGTGGACCGCGGTCGGTGACGCAGACTATCACGCTTTTCATATTCTCAAGGTTGGTGACACGCAGATAAGTACCGAAAGGATAAGTGCGGTGGGCGGCAACCATCTCGTCCTTATCATGGATACGGCCGCTCGATGATTTCCGACCGTGAAAACGTTCATGGTAATAAGAAGCAAACCCCTCCTCCTGTCCCCATACGCCTCCTGTGCTTTGCAAAGCAATCAGCAACAGGATGATATGGAACAAGCGGAAGGGCATGTGCATTATATAACTAATTTGTATTATTGAAGCAACTCTCCGTTATACTCTCCGGTCAACGCACCGAGGAACGCCACAATCTTCGCCGTTTCGGCATCCGAGATACGTTTTCCAATCTGGAACTCATGCATCACCTGGATAGCATCCTCTATTGTGGTTATCGAACCGTCGTGCATATAAGGCGTTGTTAGCATTACATTACGCAGTGTAGGTGTCTTGAATTTATGGCGGTCAGCCTCGTTCTTGGTCACTGCCCAGCGTCCGTTGTCACCATCCGTCAAGCCAGTGCCGCGGTAATCGAAATAATTATCCTTGATACCCATATATTCATACGACTGTCCGCCCAGGTTCATACCGACGTGGCAAGTCGCGCACTTATTGTCTTTAAACAACTGGTAACCTTCCAGTTCCTCGGCTGTAAGGGCATTCTTGTCTCCTTGCAGGTATTTGTCGAAACGGCTCGGTGTAAGCAACGTCTTTTCAAACTCAGCGATAGCCTCCGTTACCGTCGACTGCGTAAATCCTTCGGGGAATACTTCAAGGAAGCGTTTGCTCAACTCCTTGTCTTCAGCCAACTTGGCACAGATTTCGTCGAATGAAGCGCTACCCATTTCCACCGGGTTCAAAGGAGGTCCGGCAGCCTGCTCTTTCAGGTCGGCAGCGCGTCCGTCCCAGAACTGCACGAAGTTGAGTGCCGCATTATAAACAGTCGGTGCATTCACTCCGCCGAACTGACCGTGGATACCTTCCGAGAACTGCTTGCGGTCTACTCCGGCCGTATTCAATCCGTGACAGGTGGCACACGAAACCGTGTTATCACCCGACAGGCGTGTGTCGTGATACAAATCAAATCCTAAAGCAACCTTAGCCGAATCGGTCGGGATAGCAGCCATCAACGGTTGAACCGGTTCGTTGGCAAACTCTTCTGCTACGGTAGGCGATACATAATTGTTCTTACGGACATCTTTCGCCCAGGCGATAATGACCGCTTTTTCGTCGTCATTCAGGCTGGTTCCCCAGTGCACTGTGTAATATTTGGCTGGGGGCATCGAACCGCTCAGGGCAGTGTTCTCCACTTTCGCCAAATCGACTTCCGACACAGGCTGTCCGTTATCCAGTGCTGTTAACATCGCTGTAAGGTCCAGATAATGTGTACCTTCTTTCATATCAGCCTGTACAACCGGACCGATAACCGGCAACTTTCCATAAAAAGGAACATTTGCGGTAGCCGAGTGACATTCCATACATCCGTTGTTGCGGATAATCGAAGCTACCTGTTTTGCCTTGTCGCCCTCATGTTTCTTGTACTCATTGGATGAGCACGAAGGCATTGTCAAAGCCAACGTAAGCAGTCCGGCAGGAAGTACCGCCATCTTACTAAAACTAGTGTTACGCATAATTATTGGTTGTTTGAGATTTGTTTCCTGCAAAAGTAGATATATTTATTAAGATATCTTCACAAGATTGATAAGTTTTATTTATGGCAAGATAGGCTGTGTCTATATTACTTCGTCCGCAATGATTCTCCCATTGGTACAATACTGATAAATTTCGTCCCAAACGATAATTGTGCAAAACAGTTTCTTCTCCTGTCCTGTTTTTTATATAGCTTTGCAACACTATGTATAACAATTAAAGCAAAAAGAAAATGTTTAAGAACAAAGCTTTGTGGATTACAATTGCCATTATCGTGGTCCTTTTATTTGCCGGTTACTCTTGGGTAAAAGGCACTTACAACACAATGGTTACACAAGATGAAGGAGTAAAAACTGCCTGGAGCCAGGTGGAGAACCAATACCAGCGCCGTATGGATCTTATTCCTAACCTGGTAAATACAGTCAAGGGATATGCAACGCATGAAAAGGAGACTCTGGAAGGTGTGGTAAGCGCCCGCGCCGAGGCGACCAAAACAACCATCGACCCATCCAACCTGAACGAAGAGTCGATGAAGAAATTCCAGGCTGCGCAAGGGGAACTGAGCAGTGCCCTCTCCCGCCTGATGGTCGTACTGGAACGTTATCCGGACCTGAAAGCCAATCAGAACTTCTCCGAATTGCAGGCACAGCTGGAAGGCACAGAAAACCGTATCTCGGTAGAACGCAAGCGTTTCAACGAAACGGCGCAGTCTTATAATACCTATATCCGCAGTTTCCCAACCAATATCCTGGCCGGTATGTTCGGTTTCCAGCCGAAAGCCTATTTCAGTGCGGAGAGCGGTGCGGAGAAAGCTCCGAAAGTTGAATTCTAATCCGATAAGTTCAGGTAAAGGATGAGAAATCTGAATAGAATACTAACGGGTAAACGTCTGCCGGCTCTATGGTTGGCAGTCTTGCTGCTCGTATCCCTTTTCCCGTTACATCTCTCTGCGGCAAAGGATTACACAGTCGAAACGATACCTAACGTACGCCTTTCCGACCGGAATAATCACGTGAGCAACCCCGACGGAATCATACAGCCTCAGGATGTCGACCGCATCAACCGCCTGTTGCAGATTGTAGAAGACAGCCTGGGAATAGAAGTTGCCGTCGTTGCCGTTGAAAGTATCGGCGATAACGATGCCCGCATGTTTGCCACCGACCTGTTCCAGCACTGGGGTTTGGGGAAAAAGGACAAAGACAACGGACTCCTGATACAGCTTGTTACCGAACCTGCGCAACGCTCCGTCGTTTTCGAGACGGGTTACGGCATAGAAGGAGTCCTCCCGGATGCAATCTGCTATCGTCTGCAACAGAGATATATGATTCCGGACCTGAAAGCGGGTGATTATAGTGCCGGTATGCTGAAAGGCGTAGCCGCCGTAAAGCAATACCTGATGGCAAGCGATTATGAGCGTGCCGCCATGACGGGAGGAAACACAAACAGGCAGTCGGAAGGCGATAATCTTTTCCTGTGGTTATTCATGATTATGATGATTGTATTTCCTGCCGGAATCTTTATTCTTGTATCCTTCCTCAAATATCGTCCCCGTATCTGTCCCCGTTGCGGACAGAAGACGCTGGTATATGTCGGCCAGCAAGTTATACAGAGGGCTACTTACCAGTCGGAAGGACTGGCAGAAGATACGTACCGTTGCAAGAATTGCGGTTATACCGAAAAGAAAAACCGGAACATCAGCCGGCTAAGACGTAGCACAGGCCCTATCATCATTGGTGGTGGCAGACGAGGCGGAGGCTTCGGAGGTGGTTTCGGTGGCTTTGGCGGTGGTGGTGGCGGTTCCTGGGGCGGAGGACGCTCGGGAGGTGGCGGTTCCATCAGCCGTTTCTAAACGCCAGGTCCCTGACTTCTAAAGTACAGGTCCAGACAAACTAACACAAAGGTCAGGACTCACTAATACCAGGGTGTACAGGATAATCGATTATGGTGTACACCTTGGCTAACTACCCTGTACAGCCTACCGGAGTAAGGTGTACAGGGTAGTTTTACGTTATTACTACTCTTGAATTAGTTTCTATGCTTCTTTGAGATAAAAGATAAAGGGAAACGAGCTAGTTGTTAACTATTCATTTCCCTTTTATATAAGTAAATATTTCTCTCTACACAAAAGTTTCCGGATTTTATCTGCCATCTGTCATATTCACTCGTATATAACTGTCTACAAATTACTTACAGCATTGCAAATAAAAGTTCTATTTGCAATATCGTCTGTCATCTGTCATCCGGTGAAGGCTTATTCCTACAACTACTTCTGCCTTGCCATCTGTTGATAATAAAGCGCTCATGCATACAAGTGAACCCGCAAAGGCTTTTGAACGAAAAAACTCTTATTCTTCACGGATATAGTATTCCGACAGGATATCCCGTACCTTTTCCGGTGTAATTCTTCCGTAGACTTTACCTCCTATCGTCACTACGGGAGCCAGTCCGCAAGCCCCGACACAACGCAGGCAGTCCAGAGAAAACAAACCGTCGGGGGTGGTCTCTCCTATCTTGATTTCCAGTTGACGCTGAAATTCGTCCAGTACTTTCTCGGCTCCCCGCACATAACAGGCGGTTCCCAGACAGACGGAAATAGGGTATTTCCCTTTCGGAGTCATGGTAAAGAACGAATAAAAGGTGACTACACCATACACACGGGATACGGGAATATGCAGTTCGGCTGCTACCATTTCCTGCACTTCGCGGGGAAGGTAACCGAAGATTTCCTGTGCTGCGTGCAGGATATTGATTAGCTCGCCGGGGTCGTTGTCATGCTCTTTGCAAATGGCATGCAGTTCGTTTACTTTCGGTTGGGGCAAATGTATCTTTTCCATGGTTTATTCGTCTTTATCGGTTTCCAAAAACATATTGACTACTTCTTTGCGGTCGAAGTAATGAGTATGCAGTAATTCATGCGCCTTTGGTCCGCAGGGTTCGCCCAGGTATTCTTTATATAACTGCTGAATATACGGATTCTCATGGCTTTTGCGGAGCGGTTTGCTTTCGTCTTCGCTGTAAAGGGCGGCGGCACGTTTACGCAAAACATCCATCCTTCCCTGATGGAAGGGTTGCCCGCCACCTCCGATGCAGCCACCGGGGCAGGCCATTACCTCGATAACATGATAAGGAGACTTTCCGCTTTTTACTTCTTCAACCAGTTTACGGGCATTACCGAGACCGTGGGCGATACCTATCTTCACAGGAACGCCGTCAAAGTTAATCGTTCCGCTACGGATACCTTCCAGTCCGCGCAATTCCTTAAACTCGATTCGTTCGAGCGGCTTCTTCGTATATAGTTCATAGGCTGTACGGCAGGCAGCTTCTATAACTCCCCCGGTAGTTCCGAAGATAACTCCGGCACCGGTCGATTCACCGAGAGGATGGTCGAAGTCGCTGTCGGGAAGTTCGTTGAAGTTTATATTGGCATAACGAATCAGACGGGCCAGTTCACGGGTATAGATGGAAATATCTACATCCGGATTTCCTTCTACGGCAAACTCCGGACGGCTGGCTTCATATTTCTTTGCCAGGCAAGGCATGATGGAGACAACAACTATATCTTTACGGTCTACTCCCAGCTTTTCTGCAAAATAACTTTTGGCTATGGATCCGAACATCTGTTGCGGGCTTTTGGCTGTAGACAGATTATCACGCAACTCCGGGAAGTGCTGCTCGACAAAGCTGACCCAACCGGGACAGCAACTGGTCATCATCGGTATTTTCACATCTTCATCCCCTGAAAGATATTTGCTGAGACGCTGAAGAAGCTCCGTTCCCTCTTCCATAATGGTCAAGTCGGCCGCAAAATCAGTATCAAAGACATAGTCAAAACCTAACTGGCGAAGAGCCGATACCATCTTTCCGGTAACCAATGTGCCCGGCTCACAGCCGAAGTCACGTCCGAGGGCGGTGCGTACAGCCGGAGCAGTCTGGGCTATCACAATCTTAGCCGGATTAGCCAATGCATCCAATACGGGCTGCTGGGTATTGCGGCCGCTCAAGGCATTTACCGGGCAGACGGAAACACATTGTCCGCAATAAGAACAGGTACTTCCGGCGATATCACGCTCAAAGGCTGTAGAGACGGCTGCGTTGAAACCGCGGTTGACGGCCGTCAATGCTCCTACTGTCTGAATATTGTTACACATCGTTTCGCAACGGCGGCACATGATACATTTATTCATGTTACGGACGATGGAAGGAGAACGGTCTATCTCAAAGGTGGATTGTTCTCCTTGATACCGTATTTCACGGATACCCAGGTCGTGGGCTATTGTTTGCAGTTCGCAATATCCGTTGCTGCTACAGGTAAGGCAACCGGCCGGATGGTTGGACAGAATCAGTTCCATCACTGTCTTCCGGGCATTCATTACCCGGGGAGTATGGGTCCTTACAACCATTCCTTCCGTACATTCCATCTTACAAGACGGGGCCAGGTTACGGCGGCCTTCAATTTCCACTACACAGATACGGCAGGCGCCGGGATTGTTCTCGTAATGCAAATCTTCGAGTTTCATGTGGCAAAGTGTCGGGATACGGATTCCCATGCTCTTTGCTGCGTCGAGGATGGTAGTACCTTTCGGGACTTCCACTTCTCTGTTATCTATTGTTAGTTTTATGTTTTCCATATCTTTTCTGTCAACTGTCAATTATTCACTGTCAACCATTTAATGTACGTAAATAGCGTCGAACTTACATTTCTCTATACATGACCCGCAACGGATACAAACATCCGAGTCGATAGTATGGGGAACCTTCCGGCTGCCGGTAATGGCATGTACCGGACAGATTCGGGCACACATCGTACAGCCTTTGCATTTCTCCGGATTGATAAAATACTGGGTAAGTTCGCGGCACTGGTGGGAAGGACAACGTTGTTCATCGACATGTGCCAGGTATTCGTCATAGAAGTTATCCATGGTGGAAAGGACAGGGTTCGGAGAGGTCTGTCCCAGTCCGCAGAGAGCGGTATCCTTTATAACCATGGCCAGGTTACGCAGTTTATCGAGGTCTTCGAGAGTTCCTCTGCCCGATGTAATCTTTTGCAGTATCTCATGCAGCCGTTTATTTCCAATTCGGCAAGGGGCGCATTTGCCACAGGATTCTTCCACGGTGAAATCCAGATAGAACTTAGCCATCGCTACCATACAATCGTCTTCATCCATCACAATCATACCACCCGACCCCATCATGGAACCGGCCGCTATCAGGTTATCGTAGTCGATCGGCAAGTCCAGATGCTTTTCTGTAAGACATCCGCCGGAAGGGCCTCCGGTCTGTACGGCTTTAAATTTCTTTCCGTCTTTTATTCCCCCGCCGATACCGAATATCACCTCACGAAGCGTCGTTCCCATCGGGACTTCAATCAGACCGACATTGTTTACTTTTCCAGCCAGGGCAAAGACCTTGGTTCCTTTGCTCTTCTCCGTTCCTATACTGCTGAACCATCCGGCTCCTTTCAGCAGGATAACGGGGATATTGGCGTAGGTCTCCACATTATTTACATTGGTCGGACAACCTTTATATCCATGTTCACTGGGGAATGGCGGTTTAACTGTGGCTTCACCGCGTAACCCTTCCATACTATGTATCAGGGCTGTTTCCTCTCCGCAAACAAAAGCACCGGCACCATAACGTATCTGAATATCGAAAGAGAAGTCTGTACCAAATATCTTTTCTCCTAAAAAGCCATATTCCTTTGCTTGTTGTATCGCTATCTTTAAACGTTCTACGGCCAGCGGATATTCGGCCCGGATATAGACAAGTCCTTTACTGGCACCGGTACAGTATCCGTTGATAGCCATCGCTTCCACAATGGAATGCGGGTCGCCTTCCAGGATAGAACGGTCCATGAACGCTCCCGGATCGCCTTCATCGGCATTGCAGACTACATATTTCTGCAGAGCCTGCACCTTGCGGGTAATCTGCCATTTGAGTCCGGTAGGGAAACCACCGCCACCTCGGCCCCGCAATCCGCTATCCAGAATCTCTTTAATCACTTCATCGGGCGTCATCTCGGTCAGGGCTTTTCCTAAAGCTATATAACCGTCGCGGGCAATATATTCGTCAATGTTTTCGGGATTGATAAAACCACAGTTACGCAAGGCTATACGCAATTGTTTTTTATAAAAGTTGATGTGTTTGGAGTCGAGTATCTGTTCGTTCGTTTCAGGGTTTACATAAAGCAGCCGCTCTACTTTACGTCCTTTTATCAAATGTTCGTTTACAATATCGTTCGCATCTTCGGGAGTAACCTCCACATAAAATGTATTATCCGGAATCAGTTTCACTACCGGACCTTTCTCGCAAAAGCCGAAACAACCGGTACGGATTACCTGCACACTCTCCTGTAATCCGTTCTCCCTGACAGCCTCTTTCAGATTTTGAAGTATGAGTTCGCTTTGTGATGCACGGCAGCCTGTACCGCCGCACACCAGAATATAGTTGCTATATTGTGCCATTATGTAAGTATTTGTATTGGTTTGTTATTCAGGTCCGACCGCGTTGTAGTTGACCGGTATGATGTCATCCAGCAAAATTCCCTGTTTGATGTAACAGGTTATAATCTCGTCAACTTTGGCTTTGTTGACACGACCAAATACGATCGGTTCTTTGCCGGGAACAGTAATCTCTACTGTCGGTTCTGCATAGCAATAGCCCATACATCCGGTTTGAGTGACCAGGGCATCTACACGTTCCCGGTCAAGAGCTTCAATAAAATAACTCATAACTTCTTTGGCTCCGGCTGCAATGCCGCAGGTTGCCATGGCAACTTTTATCTGAACCATTTGCTCGGGATTGTTACTTTTCTCGCGTAAGTCGAGGGAAGCGCGTAAAGATTCGCGCATCTTCCGAAGGTCATCTAACGTTTTTACTTTGTTCATCATCGTACACATTTAAGGCATTATTACCACATGGGTATGACGCAAACATACGTATTTCTGTTTAAATTACGGCTGTGTTTTATCCTAAAAATAAAAAAGATTTACTTGTCTTCCACCGCTCGGGTTTGAAGGACTTTGGAGTTTGGCGGCACACTGTGAGTTAGCCAAATGTTACCGCCTATCACTGAACCTTTTCCAATCGTAATACGTCCCAGGATAGATGCATTGGAGTAAATAGTTACATAATCTTCAATGATCGGATGGCGGGGAACGTCGATAGGCAATCCTTCTTCATCCAGCGTAAAATTTTTGGCTCCCAAAGTAACTCCCTGGTACAAACGGACATGATTACCGATAATGGCTGTTTGTCCCACCACGATACCGGTACCGTGGTCTATACTGAAATATTCTCCAATCTGCGCCCCCGGATGAATATCGATACCAGTCTCGGAATGGGCCATCTCCGTGATAATACGGGGTAACACAGGGACACCCAGCTTTAATAATTCATGGGCAACCCGTTGATGAAGAATAGCATGTACAGCCGGGTAACAGAAGATTATTTCGCTAAGGCTCTTTGCTGCCGGGTCACCATCCAGAATAGCTTTGACATCTGTTGAAAGCAGATATTTAATATGAGGTATCTTATTTATAAAGTCTATCGCAATCCGGGATGCCCGGTCCTTTGAATCGCAGCAACGGTCTACTTCAAAGCACAAACCATTATATATCTGTTCGTGGAGCAAATCATAGATTTGTTCCAGATATACCCCTGTATAATATTGAATAGAATCAACCTGTGCCTCCTGCTCGGAACCGAAGAACCCCGGAAAGATAACTTTCCGAAGCAACAACATAACTTCCCGAAGCGAAAGAACAGAAGGCGATGGCTTCTGATGCAGCGGAATATATTTATACTCCGGCAGATCGGAAGCCGACAAACGTTCTACGTTTTTTTGTATCTGGTTTAAGATATCAGTCCTGTTCATATCGATTCTATTTTTGCGGCACATCCCATAAAGGATCGTACGTCTTCAAATAAGAAGAATAATAATTGATCAAGAAAATGTATATGGTATCATTCAACAAGAATATCCTATAATCGACAGGCGTATTAGTCAACTTTTTAGGGAAACTGGACATTTTGGACCAGTCTTTCGTTGTCAAATTAAAACGCCAAATAACACCACCATTGTCTATATAGTATAAGCAATCTTTGAACAAAACACCCGAACAAACATTTTTCATCTCAGGCGGAACAACAGCTAACGGCTCCGATCCCCAATCACTCCAATCGCCCGAAGTATTAATCCACAATCCCCGTTCATCCGGACCATCTTCCGGTTTATTGCCCAGTCCGACAAATACACTATCACCAGAAGTAATAGAAACGCCAGCCTTTATAGGAACCGGAAAATTTCCACAACCGGTCCATTCCTGATTGACCATATCATACCGATATATGGTATCCCGCACAGCCAGATTGCCTTCACCAAGACTTTCTCCTCCGATTAAGATGATTGAATCTTTATAAACAAAACTTGTCGGAAAGATACATTCCATCTTCTTATCAGTTTCCAATGAAGCAAACTGAGTCCAAGTATTACTACTATAAGTATACAATTCAGTATACCATCTAGCACTTGTAATTCCGGCAACAGAGTAAACATTATCATCCTGTGTACAGACGGAAATACCATACGCATTCTCTTTATAAGAAGCTAAAGCGGCCCATTTATTTTCACTCGGACTATAACCGTAAAGATCTTTAACATACCCGGTACCAGAAGATCCTCCCAAAACATATATCTGATTATTCGCACAGAATGTAGCAAACTCAACACGTCCGGTTCCAGGGAAAGTAGCCAGGTCATTTCCGAATATTGAAGGAGTCGTAAAAGACTTGACCTCATTACTTGGAGTATCACCTGATTCATTGGTTGCATAAGCCCTGACAGAATAAGTCTTACCTCCCTTCATTCCCTCAATAGAAATATTAAATTTCTTATCTTCATCAAGATCAGCAGTGGTAAACTCTTTTTTCCCTTCATAATTTTTCGGACCAGGGGCAGAGGTAGAAGAATAATAAATAGCTAATTTAGTCACAGGAGTTTTCCCTTCACTTTGTAATTCTCCACCAATAGTAACAACTCCTGCATCCATGACATAAGTTGAAGGATCATTGAGAAATATAGTCGGGAGATCTCTCTTCGTTACAACTCTGATCGTATCATTACTGTATCGTGTTCCGAAAGCATTTGTTGCATAAGCAATAACATAGTAATTTGTTGCCGCTTTCAAGTTCTCTATCCGAGCTTCAAAGAAATTATCATTCCCTAAGGAAAGGGCTTGAACTGTACTGTCTTCCTCAATATTCGGTCTTCCTGGCGTTTTAATATCTGTCCCCCAGCAGAAACCGAACTCTTTAACAGCAGAATCTCCTTCACTAATCAGTTCTGCTCTTAAATCTACATAATCATATGCAGCTTCTCCCTTGATACTGATACTGCCTAATTTAGGGAGACCGTCTTTTGTTGTAAATTTTACTTTACCATCAGAACTGAATGTTCCAAATTTATTCTTCACATAGGCTTCTACAAAATACTCCGTATTGGGTTCCAATCCTTTAATAGTATATACTAAAACACTGTCATCCCAAAGTTCTACACCTCTCTCTCTATTGAATGTCGTATCTTTTTCCGCATTAAATAAACGGAAACCATAGTCTTCATAATCACCTTCCCCTTTCTCCGCTATGATACCTTTTACATCTACCGAAGTAGCATCAACAGCTTCATCATCAATAACCGATGTCTTGACCCTACCGGTACCGGGATTTGTATTGACTTTAATCGTATCTCCATAGCTGATGCCAACTCCATTAATCGCATAAGGACATATCATGTAAGTTTCACCATCCGTCAGTTGACTTATCGTTAAGCTATATGTTCCTTTACCCTCTTTTTCTTCATCAGTAACTTTTCGGGTGCTGGAACTTTTTTCTTCCCAATACTGAAATCCGCGTTCAGTAACCGGAGAGCCGTTTTCCTTCTTTATGGTAGCTTTAGCAAGAATCGTTGTCGCCGTCTTTGTAATGTCATCTCCACTAAACTTTTCAAACTCTGGTTTCAATGCATTTTGCAATCCGGTATTCATCTCCGGATCTTCCAAACAACCAAATAATAGTAAAGATAATATAGTTATTAAAAAGTATAATTGTTTCATAAGCCTATCAATTAAAAGAATACACCAACACCTGCATTCAAATCTACATATTTAAAGTTCAAAGTATTACATCCGGCACTAACAAACACAGAACCGAATTTTACCATAAAGTCTAAGTCTACAACAACTCCTTCATGAGAGTAATCTGTATTTTTAGCCCAGTCGTTTTTCTGTATACTAACATCATCCCAACTGGTCGTTTGATATTCACATAACAATTCCCGCTTGCCATATCCCAAACCGACAGAAGTATATAGCCAGGGAGTACATTTAACGACAAGGCCGGCAGAGGCAGCTAAACTGTTCACTTTCTTTTCGTTTGTAAATCTCAAAGATGTGTTGTCCGGATAATTTACAAATTCACCCGTTCCCCGGCATTCATAGGTATAGTTATCAAATGACATATTGGTTTTAAAACGAGCGTACCAACCGAACCTTTCCCCGACACCTCCAACGGTTAACCCATAAGGAGCCTCTATTGAAAAAGCATAACCGACAAAGAACTTCATGGGTTCTCTCGGCTTTTTTTCTTTTTGGGGTATATAAGAGATCAGCTCCATCGGCCGGCGAAGTTCTTCCAGACGATTACTCCAACTTCTGGCACGCTCCTCATTAGCCTGCGTCCCGATGCCTTCCGTATAATAATGGATCAATTGCGATATAGCTGTAGTATCGCTCTCTATTGTCGCTTTGTCTCTCAGGCAATCAAAACATCGACTCATCAGGCTACGCATGGAAGGACGCATTTTCTTATTGTTTTTCCATATAGTTGTCAATTGATCAATGCTATACGAATCACATTGTATGACACCCTCTTCATACCACATTGTCGCCATCCTGTAATCCTGACGCTTCATTGCCTCGTCGCCTTTTCTGTTATATTCAGTTTGTTGCTGTGCCATCATATATCCCGGCAGCACTGCAACAAATAAGATAAATATCCAAAGTCTTTTCATAAATACAATTAATAATAATCCGGTAAACGTTCACTAATCATTATACCTTCTGCATTATAAATATCGAACAGATCATCCTCTCTAAGAAACGCCCTATACCCTTGTTGGGTTTGATAGGCAGCCAAATACTTACATTTGATACGTTCTCTCGCATTGGCATCTATCGCCCCAAACTTTTGTGTCTCCTTTTTCTGAACGATCATGAGTTCCCCAAAAGGCTTCACTTCATCATACAGTGCTTTTCTGCCAGCCAAAAGTATCTCTTCTTCTTTGACTTTACGTTTTTCAATCAGACTAATCAGTTCATCTGTCATTTTGATCCTGGCAGCCTTACTGAAATCAGTACCGGCATCGGCAATCTCTTCTGTTGCTTTTATAAAATCAGCCGCATCACTGGATGCATCCGATGCTGCCATTTTATTTTTGCCGGAAGCGATCAATGCTTCAAACTCTGCATTCATCTCTGCTTCAGTAGGAACTGATGGTGCTGTTACCGGCTGCTTTATATCGTTACCGACGGGTTCGACTTTCTGCTTTACAGGATCGGTCTGTTTCGGAGTCGTTTCCGGTTTAACAATCGTCTTTTCCTGTGAGTCCGGTCGAACGCTGGCATTCTCTTTCTTTGATTCAGATTCAGTTTCAGATTCTGCTTCAACAACTCCCGAAGTATTGCTTTCGTCAATAACAACAGGAACAGTCGATTCTGATACAGGATTATTATTCCCTTCCGGAACAGAATTCAAAACTTCAGCAACAGGAGGAACAGCTTTACTGCGCTGCACCAAAAGAGCCACCGCTGAACCTATACTTGCAAATATAATAATTAGTAAAGAGATTAACGTTACTTTTCTTTTTTTCTTTTTAGGTACTGCCGGTATATCGACGTTATTCAGTACAGTCTCATCCCCCTCATCCTTTCCGGATTGAGGCAAACGGGTCGTAAACAGAATCGTTGTCTCATCTTCTTCGAAATATTCGGGGGAAGAAATATCTTTCTTTATCTCCTCTTCTTCAACTTCGGGAAAATCCAATGCAGCCAGCATTTCCGACATTGACTGGAAACGGTCAGCCGGAACAATCTCCATCGCTTTGATAATAGCCGCTTCCGTTTTTGCAGAAATGGATGGATTCAAATCCCGGGGAGAAGGCAACGGACGTGCTGCACGAAGAATGGATTCTGTGGGAATCTTCCCCGTCAGCAGATTATACATGGTCGCTCCCAACGAATAAATATCCGGGCAAGGGGAAAAACTTTGCGTGCCTTCATTATCATATTGTTCAATAGATGCAAACCCTTTCGATAAAGTTAACATCGTGGTACTCGTTTCCTGCTGCTCGATATCATACCGTTTACTCACACCAAAGTCAATCAGACGCGCTTTCCCGCTCTGATCAATCAATATATTGCTGGGTTTGATATCCAAATGAAGAATATTCTTCTCATGGACAAACTGAAGGGCCTCTCCTATCTGACGCATATATCTGAGAACTCTCGCTTCAGGCATTATACCCTCCTTATCCATCTTATATTTCAGACTATTACCTGAAATATACTCCATAGCAATATAGGCCGTGTCATTTTCTTCAAACACTTCCAATACATTCACAATATGGGGATGATGAACATCGGACAGGATTTTAGCTTCTTTGATCAGTTTCTCTTTAAACTTCTCAAAAAGAGCCCTGCCCGTTTCAGAATGGACCTTGACAGCGAAAGAGTCAGGATCTCTGTAACAGTAATCTTTAAAAAAATATTCTTTTACACATATAGGAACTTCCGTTTTGATCGTTCCTAGCGGTCCCTTAACTTCTGTATACCAAACGCCTTTGTAAGTTATACCAAAGCCGCCCTGACCAACTACATGAGTAAGTCGATACTTTCCGTTTTGAAGAGGATATCCGTTTGGCAAATTCATAACTTTCTCGCGCTATTCTTTTTAATCTGCCAAAATTACGTTATTTATATAAAAGAATAAAGGAAAGAGAGAATATTTTGTTTTATTCCGATAGATTCACCTACATTTTGAACTGGTAAAATGTAAAAAGAAAAGTTATCTCTGGTTTTTCCGCAACAGGCAGCCATAATACCGTCTTTGATGTCTTCCGGATTGTTATAAGTGGAGAAAATAGAAGAAAGATCTTCGTTTTTAAGTCTTTCCAACACACCATCGGTACACATAAAGAAATAATCGCCCGCTTGTATATCCTTTAAAAGGACTACATCGGCTTCTGTCGGATGTTCCGATCCCTGTATGGCACGAATTATTACGTTTTTTTGCGGATGGGTCAATGCTTCTTCTTTGCTTATTTTCCCCAGTTTGACAAGCGAATTAACCAGCGAATGGTCTTCTGTCTGATAAATAATTTCCCCCTGGCGGAACTGGTAAATACGGCTATCTCCAATATGTGCCAGTGTTATTCCCGAAGCTCCGACTGAAACCATCGTTAATGTGGTAGCCATACCCTTTGCTTCCGGATGGTTTTTCACATAATCGTCAAAGCGTGCCTCCGTATAACCGACAGCTTTATTAACAAACTCTTCGGTAGGTTCATCCTCTAAGAAGGTGGAAAAGAATGTCTGAAAAGATTCACAAGCTAATGAGCTTGCAATCTCCCCTTTTTCTGAGCCGCCAACACCGTCGCAGACCAGAAATAATTTCTGATTGGAGTTTACCCTTTCCGGTAAGGGGTAAATAGAATCCTCGTTGTTTTGTCTACCGCCTTTTTCACAAACGGCCCAAGGCTTGCCAATCGTTATATCCATAGCACGAACAGATTTTATTCATTAAAGCGGAGAACCGTATGGCCGATAATGATCTCGTCATTGTTCTTAAGCACTACGACCTCTCCATTTTCAAGGTAATTGCTATTATATAACGTATGGTTTTTACTATTATTGTCAGAAAGAAAATGTTTATACCCTCCTTTCGGGTCTTTTTTAACTTCTATTCGTATATGTTCCCTGCTCATCGACTTATCAGCCGTTGCAATTCCTATTGTAGCGTTCGAAGCGTTAGATTTACGACCAATGATTGCAATACCTTCATTGAGAGGGAAAATTTGTTCCGGTGTAGCCGAATCTCCAACAACTGTAAGCTGTCCCGTACCATTCGAAACCGGATTGACAAGAATTGTATCCTGATCCGCATCAAGTCCTTGTTTTCCCAGTTGAAGCAAAGAGACAGGAATCGGTTGTTTACACTTCGGACATTTAAAGGAGGTCAGATCGAGGGGAAGTTTCCCCTCGTCTACCTTTAATCCTACGTGACAATGTGGACATTTAACTGAAATCATAGCATAAATGATAAATCTGCTCCGTCGATATCAGTTGAGAAAGTATCATGCACGTCTGCATCCGACAAGAATATTGTGTCGTCAGATAATGTAATAAAATCTGAAACATCCATATTATCGTCATCAATCATTACGATACCAGATAAATCGTTTTCCCCATCCACATCTACAACTACCGCATCACTAAATACGGAGTCGTCACTGTCTAGTGTAACAAATGTGTATTCCTCCTCTTGCATACTGGTTTGAATTAAAATTATTCTTTCTGGAAACAAAAGTAGGAAAAGTAACGGATTAAATTAACATCTAATATTCTCTTATAATCAAAGGTTTGGGTTTTATGTACAAACTGTCCGCTTTTGAGATACGAAACAACTTATTCACTGACCCACTTTGCTTTACAGGAAGAAACAGGACATTGTTTCCTGTTCCTCAGAGATTCCCAGGGAATTTCACCCAGAAAAGTACCGCATTTAGGACATACGTAGTCTATTTTAAACCGGTTTGCAATGTCCTGAAGCTGTTGAGGAGTCTTGGAAGCCTGCTTTGCCCCCAAGTAAATGCCTATCGTCGGGGCACAGATAGTTATAAACAAACTTATAGCCAAGAACTCCGGACTTCCTTTGCCCAGAAATCCGATCACAACGCCTATCACACCGGGCAGCGCAAAAGGAAGAGACTGAAATAGTCTGGTTTTAAACTGGTTAGCCGACTGTATCTTAACTTTTTCTTGAACATAATCGTCATACACTTTCTTCAGTGCTGCAAACTCTTCACTATAATCATTATTATATTTAAGCGCTTCAGTCAAGTTCAGCACATACCCGGTCCCAAGAATAATCTTGTCCGTTGGTGTAATACGTTTCTTGACGATCTGTGAACCATTGACGAAAGTTCCGTTTGTAGAGCCGAGATCTTCCAACAACCAACAGCCATGATCCTCACGAACCAGACAAGCATGATGTCTGCTAACATGAGGATCATTCACTATAAAATCATTATCTTCAGCTTTACCGATTTTAATCTTCATATTTCACTTCCTTTGGTTCTTCCGGTTTACCCATTTCCTTTTCCAGCGATTCTTTTAGTACTTTTAAAGGATCTTTGGATATTATAAGTTCCCTGGGCTTGCCTTCTTCTGTCAATAATAACAGTTTTTGCTTGGGTAAATTGATTTGCAGGATATGATTTTTATTGATGATGTGACTTTTTCCAACTCTCATTAATATCTTGTTGCATCCCTCTACCTGCTTCTCCAGTATCTCTTCTATCTTACCGATATTAATCGCAAACGTAAACTGGATTCCATTGGATAATAGTAATTTAGTATAATTTCTATCAGCTTCAAAGTAGAGTATCTGCCCTATCTTTATCCGTAACAACTCATCCCTCGTCTTAATTATTAAATACCGCTCCATACGTTGATATTGTTTTTTTAATTTTCATCAAGTAACAAATATACGGCATTTTATCTTTACCCCGGCTATATTTTATAAAGAAATATAAATGGGAAGAGGAATATTTGCGGAAAATATTCCTCTTTCATTCCTGAATACTAAGCATTTTGATGAAAATAAGTTATCTGTTAAATTTCAACTGCTTTGCAGATATAGTTTTAAACAGGAAACTAATCTCACTCCAAAGTAGGATAAAGAGGATTGCCTGTTTCATCAACTTCAGTCCAGTTTTTTACATTCACACTTGAAAATGTAACGGTGTTTCCATCGATTATTGCACTAAATAAATATGAATTACCGGCTTTTAATGCACCGTCGGGAACAGGAACATCAACGGTGTAAATTCGTGATGCACTTTCTCCGTTTGCCATTATCTCCAATGTCAAAGACATCGGTTCGGATGTTTCCAGCGGGAGCATGATATACTGAGCCAGAAAACCATTTATACCCATTTTGTCCGGTCTGTCGAATGTAGTTGCCGGAGGTATGGTTCCCGTTGCCAAATCCATGCTTGCTCCCGGTTCTGGCGGAGTGATCGTTGCTGAAATTAATTTGTTTAACTGAATGCTTTCTCCTTCCGATATTTCAATAACCACTTGTGTCGCTGCATGCAAATAAACAATCGGTATATTGATCTGTGAACTTGCCACATCCAGATTCGGATTATGCCACCAAAGGTAATCGATCCCATTGAATAAAGGTTCTGATTTTCCTGCTGAAAATTTAGACGGTATAGTAGAAAAATTATCCGATACTGCATAAAAATCAAAAATACCGTTTCCCAGATACATTTTATATCCATCCACTCCGGTTAATACTCCGGGAGCAGAAGTGATGTATAATCCCTGTGCCGAAGGAGTTCCTTTTGTCCCGTTTTGGGTAGAGGGTTCAAATACTAATACTTTGCTTTTTATTCCCTGATTCATGGGTGACATTGCACGTGTCATCAAATTACGACCTTCAATTGAAGCATTGAAAGTCACCAGATTAGTTCCTTCCGTATTATTCCCTCCCGAAGGTTTATTCTCATCACCGACCTCCAGGATTATTGTGTTTTTGGAGCATCCGGCAAAGAAGAAGATCACATAGATTAATACCAGCAATTGTGTTGTTTTGAGTAATTTAGTTTTCATAACCAGCCATTTTATAATTATTCGTCTATATAATACATTTTAAAACCTGTTTTGGTTCAAATGAGTGGCGGATATGATCTTATTTAATAAAAAAAGAGAGATACTCCATTGGATGGAATATCCCTCTTTTATCGAAGGTATAAAACCTACATTCGATTTAATTCTTCATTTTTGCATTAATTGCGCGCACTAAACGCGTCTGAATCTTCATTAAGGCAGCCAGGTCCTCAGTTTCGAAATCGATATCAGAAATCTTAGTCTTTGTTTTCTGTTCTACAACTTCTTCTCCTTTCTTAGAACCATTTTCAATGTCCTTAACTAGCTCATCCAACTGAGCTTTAATTTTCCCAATCTTCTTTGAATAATTTACTGTACGTGCCATATAATTCTTTATACATTAATGGATAATATAAAATCATTAGTACAAAAGTAATTATTATTTGAAAATAAAGAAATAAATAACCAATAATACGTACATTTTAAAACGAATTAAGAAGGATATTCAAAGAAAATACCCTTCTTAATCGCATTATTTATTATTTTTTCAGATCAATCCTCAATAGCAGCCTGTGCCGCGGCAACACGAGCAATAGGCACACGGAACGGAGAACATGATACATAATTCAAACCTACTTTGTGGCAGAACTTAACTGAAGACGGTTCGCCGCCATGTTCACCACAGATACCACATTTCAGATCCGGACGGATAGCACGTCCTTTTTCCGTAGCCATTCTTACCAGCTGACCTACTCCATTCTGGTCTAATACCTGGAACGGGTCTACCTTCAGGATCTTCTTTTCCAGATAAATCGGCAGGAAGGAAGCGATGTCGTCACGGGAATAACCGAATGTCATCTGAGTCAAGTCGTTTGTTCCGAATGAGAAGAACTCGGCAGAAGAAGCGATACGGTCGGCTGTTAAGGCTGCACGAGGAATTTCGATCATTGTACCTACTTTAAAGTCGATACGGTCTCCTACTTCGGCAAATAACTTTTCAGCAGCAGCACGGATTACCTTTTCCTGTTCTTTAAATTCATACAGAATACCGGTCAGCGGAACCATAATTTCCGGTTTAGCCACAATACCTTCTTTCTTCAATTCCAACGCAGCACCTAAAATAGCGCGTGTCTGCATTTCAGTGATTTCAGGATATGTATTACCCAAACGGCAACCACGGTGGCCCAACATCGGGTTATGTTCGCAAAGCGATTCAACACGCTGCTGAATTTCTTTTACGGAGATACCCATTGCTTCAGCCATTTCTTCCTGACCTTTCTGATCGTGAGGAACAAATTCGTGCAAAGGAGGATCGAGCAGACGAACGGTAACAGGCAGATCATGCATAGCCTTGAAGATACCCTTGAAGTCTGCTTGCTGATAAGGCAGAATCTTCTTCAATGCATTCTTGCGTCCTTCGGCATCTTCCGCCAGAATCATTTCACGCATTGCTTTGATCTTTTCGCCTTCGAAGAACATGTGTTCCGTACGGCATAATCCGATACCGCTTGCTCCGAATGCACGGGCAATCTCCGCATCATGAGGAGTATCTGCATTTGTGCGAACCTGAAGTTTGGTATATTTATCGGCCAGCTTCATTAATTCAGCGAAATCATCTGACAATTCAGCAGCCTGCGTTTCGATTTGTCCTTCAAAGATTTCTCCGGTAGAACCATTGATAGACAGGAAGTCACCTTCTTTCAGCGTGATACCTCCTACTTCGATTGTTTTTTTCTTGTAATCGATATTCAAACCACCGGCTCCCGATACACAGCATTTACCCATACCACGGGCAACAACGGCAGCATGAGAAGTCATACCTCCACGAGCTGTCAGGATACCTTCAGCAACAGCCATACCGGCCAAGTCTTCCGGAGATGTTTCGATACGAACCAAAACGATCCGCTTACCGGCAGCGTGCCATTCGGCAGCATCGTCAGCAAAGAATACGATCTGGCCGGTAGCAGCACCCGGAGATGCAGGCAGACCTTTTACCAATACTTTTGCTTTCTTCAACGCAGCTTTATCGAATACCGGGTGAAGCAGTTCATCCAGTTTATTCGGTTCGATACGTGCCAGAGCAGTCTTTTCGTCAATCATTCCCTGATGCAACAGATCCATGGCAATCTTTACCATAGCAGCACCAGTACGTTTACCGTTACGAGTCTGAAGGAACCACAGTTTACCTTCCTGTACGGTAAATTCCATATCCTGCATGTCGCGGTAATGATTTTCCAGTTTCGTCTGCAAAGCATCCAGTTCCTTATAGATCTCAGGCATAGCCTCTTCCATTGAAGGATAGTTGGCAGCTCTTTCTTCTTCAGGAATACCGGCGCGTTCAGCCCAGCGTTGTGAACCGATTTTAGTAATCTGCTGCGGAGTACGGATACCGGCCACAACGTCTTCACCCTGTGCATTAATCAGGTATTCACCGTTGAACAAGTCTTCACCGTTACCGGCGTCACGAGAGAAACATACACCGGTAGCGGAAGTTTCACCCATATTACCGAATACCATAGCCTGAACAGTTACGGCTGTTCCCCACTCTGCCGGAATACCTTCCATCTGGCGGTACAGGATAGCACGTTCGTTCATCCATGAGTTAAATACGGCACAGACAGCACCCCACAACTGTTCGTAAGCACAAGTCGGAAAGTCGCTTCCTGTTTGTTTCTTTACTGCGGCTTTGAACTTTGTAACCAATGTCTTCAAGTCGTCGACAGTCAGTTCGTTGTCCAGCTTCACCCCTTTGGCTTCTTTCACCTCTTCGATGATTGCTTCGAACGGGTCGATGTCTTCCTTGCTGGTCGGTTTCATACCCAAAACCACATCACCGTACATTTGTACAAAACGGCGATAAGAGTCCCATGCAAAACGAGCGTTACCGGTTTTACGTGTCAACCCTTCTACTACTTCGTCGTTCAATCCCAGGTTCAGGATAGTATCCATCATACCCGGCATAGAAGCGCGTGCTCCGGAACGGACAGAAACCAACAACGGGTTTTCTACATCTCCGAACTTGGAGTTCATCAACGTTTCTACATTAGCAATAGCTTTTTCAACGTCCGACTTCAGTAGTTCTACGACTTTGTCCTGGCCCAGTTCATAATATTCCGAGCAAACTTCTGTTGTGATAGTGAATCCCGGAGGAACCGGAACTCCAATCAAATTCATTTCGGCAAGGTTTGCACCTTTACCACCCAGCAGATTTCTCATATCTGCTTTTCCTTCGGCTTTTCCATTTCCGAATGTGTAGACTCTTTTTCTTTCCATATGTCAGACAGTATTATGTTTATTAGATTTCAGTTTTGCTATCTCTACTTTGCAATGCTGCAAATATATGCTATTTCAGAGTATGAAGGATATGGAAAGTTAAATAATTTTATGTGTTTTATAGCTATTCCTTATTATTCGTATTACCTAAATATGTACATTTGCGTGGGAAAAATTTAAAACTCAGATAAAATTGGCAAGAAATAAGAAGCAGTTACCCTTGTTGGAAAAGGTAACAATTACAGACGTAGCCGCTGAAGGTAAAGCGATTGCACGAGTAAATGAGAAAGTAGTGTTTGTTCCTTTTGTTGCTCCCGGCGACGTAGTAGACATCCAGCTCACCCGTAAAAAGAACAGTTATGCCGAAGGTAAAGCAGTGTACTTCCACGAATATTCTCCGGAACGTGCCGTTCCTTTTTGCGAACATTTCGGTGTTTGCGGCGGTTGTAAATGGCAACATCTGCCCTACGAAGCGCAGTTGAAATACAAGCACAAGCAGGTCATAGACAATCTCACCCGTATCGGAAAGATAGAAATGGAAGAGATTTTGCCTATATTGGGTTCCGAACGCACCTCCTTCTACCGGAATAAACTCGAATTCACATTCTCCAACAAGAAATGGCTGACGGAAGAAGAAGTAAAATCCGGAGCTACTTTCGATTGCATGAACGGGGTCGGTTTCCATATTCCCGGTATGTTCGACAAAGTGCTGGATATACACAAATGTTGGTTGCAGAATAATCTTTCCAACCGCATCCGCCTTTGCATCAAGGAATATTGCCTGTCACACGAAGGATATCCTTTCTTCGACCTGCGGAATCAGGAAGGTTTTATCCGTACATTAATGATACGTACGGCATCGACGGGCGACCTGATGGTGGTTGTCGTATTCTACCATGAAGATAAGGAACGCCGCGAAGCCCTGCTGTCTCATGTGGCAGAACAATTCCCGGAAATCACTTCCTTATTATATGTCATAAACGAAAAGTGCAACGACACGATCACCGACCAGGAAGTCCTGGTGTTCCGTGGTAAAGATCATATCATTGAAGAGATGGAAGGCCTTCAGTTCAAGGTTGGTCCGAAATCGTTCTATCAGACGAACAGCGAACAGGCTTATAACTTATATAAGATTGCCCGCGAGTTTGCCGGACTGACCGGTAATGAAATGGTTTACGACCTTTATACCGGTACCGGAACGATTGCCAACTTCGTTTCCCGCCAGGCTAAGAAAGTAATCGGCATCGAATATGTACCGGAAGCAATCGAAGATGCTAAAGTTAATTCGGCTTTGAATAAGATTGACAATACGTTGTTCTACGCCGGAGACATGAAAGATATCCTGACAGCAGATTTCATAAACCAACATGGCCGTCCGGATGTTATTATTACTGATCCTCCACGTGCCGGCATGCACGATGATGTAATCAACACCATCCTTTTCGCCGAACCGGAGCGTATCGTTTATGTAAGTTGTAATCCGGCAACACAGGCCCGCGATTTGAGCCTGCTTAGCGTGAAGTACGACGTGAAGAAGGTTCGTCCGGTCGATATGTTCCCACATACACATCATGTGGAGAATGTCGTTTTATTAGAGAAGAAAAAGTAATATATATAATAATGTATAGGAAAATCGTCTCCCTTTTGTGTATCACTTTGCTTTTGAGTAGCTGTTCCGGCAAGAAGCAAGAGCAGAAGGAAGACGATTTTGTGTCTATGGACCTCCCCCAGTTGAAGGCACAGGGCGAAATCACAGCTGTCACACTCTACAGTTCCACGTCTTATTTCCAGTATAAGATGGAGCCGATGGGTTACGAATACGACCTGATAAAAGACTTTGCCCGTTCCGAAGGACTGAAGCTGAATATCAAAGTGGCCGAAAATGCCACCCGCCTGATTGAAATGCTCGAAGCCGGAGAAGCCGACGTTATTGCCTATCCCATCCAGGTAAGCAATAACCTGAAAGAAAATTATCTCTACTGCGGGCGGGAAGAGCTTACCAGCCAGGTATTGGTTCAGCGTGCCAACAAAGGCGATACGATTCTTAAAGATGTCACCCAACTAATCGGGAAAGACGTATATGTGAAACCCGATACTAAGTATTACGAACGCCTTAAAAACCTGGATAAAGAATTAGGCGGCGGCATCCATATAAAAGATATAAAGAAAGATACGGTAACAACCGAAGACCTGATAGCGATGGTCTCGCAAGGTGAAATCCCCTATACCATCAGTGACGATAATATTGCCCGTCTGAACAAGACCTATTTCTGGAATATCAATGTCTCACTGAAAATCAGCTTCATGCAGCGTTCTTCCTGGTTGGTGCGTAAGAGCAGTCCGAAGCTGGCCGAAGCTATTAATGCATGGGCATCGGATAAATCAGGCTCGCACGTCTATCGAGCAGTAGTGAAACGTTATTTCGAACTAGGCAAGCAACCGTTAACAGCAGATCTTCCCCCGGTAAAGAACGGACATATCTCTCCTTATGACGATTTGTTCCGTCGGCATGCCAAAAACATCGGATGGGATTGGCAACTGCTAGCCTCCATTTCCTATCAGGAATCCCATTTCAACCCTTCTGTCGTATCCTGGGCAGGAGCCGAAGGTCTGATGGGCATTATGCCGAACACGGCAAAAGCGCTTGGTGTTACTCCCCACGAACTGAAAGACCCGGATATCGGGATCCGTACAGGTGTAGATTGCCTGCGTAAATTCCGCCAGGGCTTTTCCGAGATTACCGACCCGCTGGAAAAGATAAAGTTTACATTAGCCTCTTACAATGCCGGCATCGGACATGTCTATGACGCTCAACGCCTGGCCGAGAAGTATGGAAAGAACCCGAACGTCTGGGAAGATAACGTTGCCGAGTATATCCGCCTGAAAAGCGATCCCGAATATTATAACGACCCTGTCTGCAAACATGGATATCTCCGCGGTTCGGAGACATTCAATTATGTGCGTGAAGTGATGGAGCGTTACAATTACTACAAGAGCAAGACTAAGCATAGTTGAATCACGCCAGATTCTCTGCAATCATCTCCTTTATGGCAAGTATTACCTTCGGATGACTTAGCGGTATGTCTTCAAAGACAGCCAGCAACTCTTCCGTACTCACTTCAAAAAGCTGTTCTCCCTTTTTATATGAAAAACAGACATTGATTTCCGGATTGCCGCTTATCAACATGGCGACTGTTCCGGGAAGGTCTCCCCAGGGAGGACAATCAATATTAGCGGTTATAAAACAAGCTGTAACCTCCGTCCCCGCTCCCGGTTGGGAACTTATCTTGACAAAACCTCCGGTCTGTTCCGCATTTTGTATCAGGAAAGGGATTCCCAGGCCTACCTTTCGGGTCGTACGGGTCGTATAGAACGGATCCGTTACCCGGGCAATCGTCTCTGCATCCATTCCACAACCGTTGTCTGCAATACGGATGATTGTATTCTCCTCATTTATAGCAATATCCAATAAGATACGAGTCGCACCGGCACGAACACTGTTTGATGCTATATCCGTAATATGAAATGTAAGTGTATTCATCCTGATATTTATTTCCTGATATGCTGAATATTAAACTTTTTTCTCCTTTATTTTATAAAAGGAAGGTATGCCTTACATATTGGCAAGTATAGCCTTACTTATATGTAGAATATACCTTACATTTATGTATAGTATATCTTCCTATTTTAATTATGCGGAGGAAAAGACTAAATGTTCCTGACTTTTGGCGTAAGCCATCCTGATGTTTTCGAATAAAGGTGCAGCAGCCCGTATCAAACAGGGCTTAGTCCCGATTTGTTCCGGATAATGGGCATCGGAAGCCGGATAGGATGTGTAGTTCGATAAATACTTCTGCTCCGCCAAAAGCCGGGCGAAACGGGAAGCATCCGTATATTCTATTGCATCCAGCGATAATGACGGATCAATAAATCCCAACTGGCTGATCAGGCTGAAAGAAGGCCGTTCCACATGTGCAGCAACAAAAAGGCCGCCCAGTTCCTTTACAAATGCAGCCACCTGATTGACGTTCTGATCGAGTGCGGAAAGCAACAAGTACGGGGCCTCTCCCATTATCTCATCTTTACGGTTTACCCAGACCTGGTCGCCGAAACGGTCGGGATCATTGGGAACAGGCGGTAGATGTTTCTCCAGATATTGCTGGAAAGCGGCACGGGCTTCATCACTTCCGAAAAGGGCAATGCAATGTGCTTCCTCACGGGTACAGACTTCGGCTCCGGCAAGGACAGTCAATCCGGCTTCGGCTCCCAACGATTGTATTTCAGGACATTGCAGGGTCGTGTTATGATCGGTTATGGCAATGATATCCAATCCGCGGGCAAGTGCCGTTTCGACAATGACCGTGGGACTCATATCCAGACTTCCACAAGGCGAAAGACAGGTATGAATATGCAGATCGGCCCGGTAGAGGTTCATCCGTTCTGTAACAGTTGATACACTTTTCCACTGATAACAAAAGCAGAAAGAGATGTTCCCAACAAAGGAATATCCTCGTCCTTCCCCTTTTGCAATGTTTCTTCATCCGGCGAAGCACCATTGACAATCAAGACGGCGGCAGCATCCTTCAGGGTTGAAACGGCAACAATGTTCTGATGGGTTTGCATGGTGATCCACAACATACCCTCTTCCATATGTCCCATTACATCACTCAACAAGTCGCTGGTATAGCCACCTTTGATTACCGTATCCAGATTCTCTTCTCCGCAAAAAACGGTAAGATTCAATTCTTTTACAAGATCACTGACCTTCATATTTAGCTCCTTTCTTATAACAGTCTTTATTTAAACGATCTTTTCCCCAGGTCTTTTCGACGAGGCGGAAGGCATGTTCCTGATCCAGTTTGCCATGCTTCTCCATATTACGCTGCATGAAAATGCAGTCGCTGAACTGTGCTTCGTGACGGACGATATCTTCTGCCAGACTTTGGCAATTAGGGTTTCCGCAAGCGCCACAGTCGATTCCCGGCAGATAACACATCAGACGGCGCACCTGTTCCATCTTTTTCAGGACTTCTTCGATAGAACCGTCATAGAGCAGCTTCGGGTTAGGCTGGAGCGGACGGATCGTGATGTGCTGCTTCAAATAAGCCAATGCTCCCAATCGTTCGGAGGCATAAATGAGCGGCGCCTTGTCACGTTTCATCGAACGCTTCATGATCCGTTCGGCCGTAAGGAAGCGGTTCGCAACGGCCAATACGCCTCCGGCACAACTGCGGTCACAGGCACGGAGTTCCAGGAAGTCCACATTACGGACCTCCGTTGTCGTTTCCATACGTTCCAGGAAATCGATCACATTATGTATTTCGTCGATGGCCAGGCAACGGCCGGAGAAGTGTTTGGCCTCCCCTCCCGTCTGGCTCCATCGCATTTCTTTCTTTGTCAAGGCGGGCGGAAGCACGCAATCCGGCTTATACCCTTTCGGTCGGTTTTGCAGGATATGGTATACCTTATTATATAGGGTATCCATATTGATCACGCCGTTAATGGTGGACGAATATCCGTCAGCACTCTTCAAGGCCGCAATCTTGGCGGCACAGGGAGTGACATAAAAGAGGCCGATCTGATCCGGGGAATGACCTTCCTCCGTCAATACCTGATGGTAATAGGTAGCAGTTGCATTCACCGGACTTTTCACCAGCAGGATATTATCGACCAAAGCAGGGAAGCGAATTTGTATCAGTCGCACAATAGCCGGACAAAAAGAACTGATCACCGGCTTTTCTTCGGCCTGTTCCATCTGCCGGAGCATCTCGCGATGAATCATATCGGCCGTAAACTCAACCTGGTAGACATGGGTGAATCCCAACTCATACAAGGCGCTGAATATTTCTTCTTCCGTCGTATATTTGGAAAACTGTCCGATGAAAACGGTGGGAACAAGCGCCACGCGGCATTCGTAGTCGAATATCTTCTGGAAGTCGTCCTGCTCCACATAAATGGCTTCTGTCGGACATGCTTTCAGACATTCCCCGCAATCGACGCACCAGTCTTTGCGAATCACGGCTTTCCCATCCCGGATACGGACAGCACGAGTCGGGCATTTCGTCATACAATGTGTACAACCGATGCAGCGCTCCTTGTCGATTTTCAGGGCATGATAAAATTTAGTATCTTCCATGGTCTTCTACTCCTTCTTTCTGAACCAGGTAACCATGCGTACGATTGTTCCTACGCCTACCTCGCTCTCTATAGTTAATTCGTCTACATTCTTTTTCATATTGGGCAATCCCATTCCTGCCCCAAACCCCATTTCACGCACAGCCGGCGAAGCCGTGGAAAAGCCTTCCTGCATGGCTTGCGGAATATCCGGAATACCGGGACCTTCATCTTTCAATGTCAGCGTAATCTTATCCGCATCCAGTTCTGCCGCCACTTTCCCGCGCCAGGCATGGGCAACAACGTTCACTTCCGCTTCATAGAGCGCCACGACCACTCTCTTGATGACACGGGAATCGATCGATAACTGTTTCAGTATCTTCTTTATCTGGCTGGAAGCATATCCGGCCTTCGAGAAGTTTCCTCCTTCCAATTCAAACGTTAGCTGCATATCCTCTCCTTTCTTTAATAGACCGGCACAAGACCGCTGCAATACAACTCGCCAGCCACATGATACATGGAATGACAGGTTTCAAGCAAGATCATATTGTTCTCGGACGCAAGTTGCAACATCTCCGGCGTAGCTTTCTTGCCACGGACGAAAAGGATACAATCGACATCGGCCATTTCAGCTGTACGGATCGTTTGCAGATTGCAAAGTCCGGTAATGAGAATCATTTCATCACAGCACAATGTCAGAACGTCGCTCATCAGGTCGCTGGCAAAAGCACATTGTACTTCATGGCCCAGCTTATCGTTTCCACACGCCACGGTCGCATCGGTAAGTTCTTGTATTTGCTGAATCTTCATAATCGCATGCAAGGTTTAATTTCGTGATGCCAATGTAAGAAATATTTTTTAATAGATGTCTGTTAGTCTATATTAATTACTATCTTTGTTCCAAAACGAAGATAAGCTGCGCCTCGACATAAAAAATGAACTCGTTCATTTTATTCTGTTCTCGGCTTGCATTATCTTTGGTAGCAATAAATAAAATTCTATTCTTATGTTTAGTAAAGAAACCTATATGGGCCGCCGGGCCAAACTAAAACAGACAATAGGTTCAGGCCTGTTGCTTTTCCTCGGAAACGATGAGTCGGGAATGAATTATGCAGACAACACCTATCACTTCCGCCAGGATTCCACGTTCCTGTATTTCTTCGGGCTTCCTTATGCCGGTCTCTCCGCCATTATTGATATTGACAATGATAAAGAAATCATTTTCGGTGACGAACTGACGATCGATGCAATCGTATGGATGGGAACTCAGCCGACTCTGAAGGAGAAGAGCGAAGCAGCCGGTATCACCGAAGTTCGCCCTTTCAAAGAAATTGAATCATATCTGAAAGCAGCACAACAGAAAAGCCAGCGTATCCATTACCTGCCGACTTACCGTGCGGAACATCAGATCAAACTGTTTCAATGGCTGGATATCGTGCCGGGAACGGAACAACCTTCGGTGCCTTTCATCTTCGGTGTGGTAAATCAGCGTAATTATAAGACTGCGGAAGAGATTGTCGAAATCGAAAAGGCTTGTGTGGTTACTGCCGACATGCATCTGACTGCCATGCGCACCGTCCGTCCGGGAATCCGTGAGAGCGAAGTGGCTGCTGCCGTGGCTGAAGTGGCTTATGCGAATGACTATCAACTCTCCTTCCCCATTATCGCAACGATCAACGGGCAGACGCTGCATAACCATGACCATAGCAATATGATTAAGAGTGGCGATATGCTGCTGCTCGATGCCGGTGCGGAAACGGAAATGGGTTATGCGGGTGATATGTCTTCTACCATTCCGGCTGATTCCAAATTCACGACTCGTCAGAAAGATATTTATGATATTCAGGTAGCGGCTCACGAAGCGGCTGTTGCAGCGTTGCGTCCGGGTATTCCTTTCGTCGATGTGTACGAACTATCCTGCAAAGTCATTATGGAAGGTTTGAAGGATCTTGGTTTTGTCAAAGGCGATCCGATGGAAGCTGTAAAGGCCGGAGCTCATGCAATGTTCATGCCTTGTGGCCTGGGACACATGATGGGATTGGATGTACATGATATGGAAAACCTGGGTGAAGTATATGTAGGATACGACGGACAACCGAAGAGCACAGAGTTCGGCCGTAAGTCTCTCCGCCTGGGACGTAAACTGGAACCGGGATTCGTTCTTACTATCGAACCGGGTGTCTACTTTATCCCTGAATTGATGGATCTTTGGAGAAGCCAGAATAAGTTTACCGAATTTATCAATTATGAAAAGCTGGTAACTTACAAAGACTTCAGCGGCATCCGCAACGAAGAAGATTATCTGATTACAGAAGACGGTGCCCGTCTGTTAGGAAAGAAGATTCCTTTGCACACGGAAGAAGTGGAAGCACTGCGGTAAATAAGAAATAGTTGAATATAAAACAAAACGCCCCGTAAAGCATCTCTAATCTTTACGGGGCGTTTATATTTCTAGTCGTTACCTGATCAATAAGCAAACATATCTGCATTAACCGGCAGTTCTTTGCCGTCGGCTGTCAAAACCTTTAGCTGAAGCATACCGCCATTATGGTCGAAATACTTAACTTCAATCGGATGAAGTCCCTTTGCCAATGCTTTCTGTCCGGTTACTTCACGGGGTGAATGAGGACCGTCATTGTCAACAACCAATTCTCCGCCAATCTTTAATGTACTGCCATCGTCAGACAACAGATTGAAAGTATAAATACCATCTTCCGGAGCATTGAAATATCCTGTAACGACCAAACCGATATTACCTTTCACTTCTTTCGGGATAGTCACTTCAGATATTTCATACGTACCGTTTACCGGAGCATTATCAATATCGGCACATTTGTTACCTTTAAACTCATGCCATACAGCCTGCAAACCTTTCTTGGAAGGTGTAGCATCCGCAGCCGGAGCATATTCGCTCTTAACGTAACGCGTCTTCACGATATCACCTTTCTTACCGTTCGGACGGAAAGAGCGGAAAGTGAAGTCTGTCGTTTCCGTTACCTTGATCGGACCGTTATACTGAGGCGATTCCAAAGTCGGGATACTGCCATCCGTTGTATAATGGATTTCAACACTCGGATCAAGACAAGTAATTGCCACTGTACCTTCACCGATAAATGCATTTGTGTTATTGAATCCTTCCAAATCCGGCATACGGTAATTTACGTTCATGATATTCAAGCGTGGGAATTGCTTAACCAGTCTTTCTTTAAATCCATCCCAACTTTTTACGGAAGGATCGCTCCAGGCCAGTTCAGCCAATGCCATCATACGGGGCATAATCATATATTGTATCCGTTCGCGGGATGGGATATATTCGCACCAGAGATTTGCCTGCATACCCAAAATCAATGCTTTCTGTGCATCATTCAACGACTCAAGCATCGGATTGTAATTATATACACCGGACAACGAATTTTTATCCTGCTGATAGTCAAAATAGAAATTAGCATTCGGAGTCATGATTGCATGGTTGCCTTGTGCCGTTGCGTCAGGAACTGCGTTCGGACTCCAGGTACGCCACCACATGATTGTTGCCGTCGGAGACAAGCCGCCTTCCAGGATTTCATCCCAGCCGATCATTTCTTTTCCGTTATCGTTAAAGAACTTCTCCATGTTATGAACAAACCAGGACTGTAACTCTTCTTCTGTCTTCAGCCCGTTATCTTTCATCCGTTTCTGGCAATCCGGACATTTCTTCCAGTTCGTTTTTTCTACTTCATCAGCTCCCAGATGGATATATTTATAAGGGAAAAGCGGAATGATTTCGCTATAAACATTCTTACAAAATTCAAGAGCCGAGTCTTTACCCGGACAAACCGGAGAAGAAAAAGTCGTTCCCCACCCTGTCTGATTAAAACAAGAAACACCTGAATAATTACTTACCGCCGCCAGCATATGTCCCGGCATGTCTATTTCCGGAACTACATCAATACCACGTACACCGGCATATTCAACGATTTCTTTAATATCTTGCTGGGTATAGAAACCTCCGTATAAAGTGTCGCCCTGAGTGATACGTAACTTTTCAGCCGGAATTTCATAATCGGGATTATCCTGCTCTTTTGCTAATCTCATACACTCCCGGTCATGATTGTTAAAGGTACGCCAAGCCCCTTTCTCTGTCAGCAACGGGTATTTCTTTATTTCGATACGCCATCCCTGGTCGTCGGTCAGATGCCAGTGGAATTTGTTCAGTTTGTAAAGAGCCATCATATCCAACAGTTCCTTCACTTCTTCTTTAGTAGAGAAATGACGGGAAACATCCAGCATCAACCCTCTCCAACCGAAACGGGGTACATCAGTGATCTGAACAGCCGGAACACTCCAATTAATATCCTTTACCACCGCCGGCGACTCTATCTCTGCCGGCAAAAGTTGGCGAAGAGATTCAATACCGGAAATAACACCGCCGTAGGTATTTCCCTTGATCTGAACTTTAGCGGAAGTAACGTCCAAAGAATAGGCACCTTCATTTTGACCGGCAATATCACTTACAGCCAAAGATATATCACCGTCTCCCTCGCGTACATTATATATATAGCCGGTTGAACGGGATAAAAGGCCGGAAAGATAGTTTGCAGCCGGCAATAACTGCTTATCAGCTACACCAATTGTCATGCCATCTTTCAAAGTAAACTGCCCATTGGCATTCTTAATCTCTTTGGGAATAGGAATAATAGAAACATCATGTGCCACAGGGGTCGTGGGTGAACATGAACTCAGCATTAAAGCTCCGGTCAGGGAACATGCTGCGATAAACTGTCTGTACATTTTAATGTGTTTATTTGTTTGGTAATAAATTAGAAAACAAAAATACAATAAAAATCCGGTTTACAGTCCATTTTTAAGAGAATGCAGACTTGTTTTATTAAGACAGTTTAACGCCAACATTACGAATCGTTCGTAGAATATTGTATCTTTGTTCATACTTTGTTATTAGTCACTCCATAATAGATAAGCCATGAAAAAATTAACCTATATCCTGTTAGCCGGTATTTTATTTTCCTGTTCCGGAGAAACGAAACAAACCGCGGCAGAGGAGAAAACAATCGACAATATCATCCGTTTGGGAGATGCTATTAATCAGATACGCGAAGTTAATTTATCGGAATTAGTAGATAGTATTACTTACCTCCCACTTGAAACCCGAAAAGAATGTTTGCTTAGAAATACAAGTTGGTTCAATTATTCTCCTCCGTATATTATATGTAGCCGCACTGTTTTTGATTTGAATGGTAAGTTCATCCGGACCATAGGTCGTATCGGGCAAGGTCCCGGAGAAGATCCCGCTCTCTATATGGGATCGCTTTTTACAAAAGGCCATTTCTATTCTTACGGTCATAAACTGATCGAGTATGATGAAAACGGTAAATTTACCGGTAATGAAATACAGTTATTATCGAATACAAAATCAGAATTTGAAGCACCTGGACAATTAGGAAGAATTGGATGGATCGACGATTGGGCTCCAGCAGGAAACTCTCTTTCAATATACAATCTTCCGGACACAGTCTACACTGTAGATCATAACTTCAAAATCATATATGCAGAACGTGTCATCCCTTCTTCCATACCTAAAATAAGACTTAATAATGTCAGTTATTCAGGTATTAAGCGAGCTTACACCTGCAACTCGGACAGTGTTCTTTTTTACAACTATTATAATGATACCATTTACAGGGTAAAAGAAAACGGTCTGTCTCCCCGATGGATCATTGATTTAGGAGAATATAAAATACCGAATGAAATTTCACTGACGCGGCAAAACGAACTTTTCGACGAGTTGATGATGTCTGTCCACAAAACCAGAAATAGCGTAGACCGAAAAGCTGCTCTTAAAAGCTATCTCGATAATTGCGAACTTACCCGCCTGACAGAAGGGAAAAAATGGATCGATGCTGTTTATGACACAGATCATTATATATTCATTATCTGGAATGAGAATATTGTCAGTCCAGTTCTCCGGGATATGGAAAATCAGGCTTACCCACAAATCGCTTATTACGATAAACGGACAGGAGAAACCGTTGCAGTAAAAGGTCGAGGTTTTATTGATGATATTCATCATAAAGAAACATTCTTCCCTCGTTTCGGAGTTTACGATAATCAATTGTTTGCCTATTTCTGGCCATACGAATTACATGAGTACATAGAGGAAAAACAGGCGGCTGGTAATAAAGTAGACCAAGCATTACTCGATTTATCCGGAAAAGTGGATGATGAAGATAACCCGATCTTTATGATAGCCCACTTGAAATAACAAAAAAAGAGCTGTTCCTCGTTGGGCGGAACAACTCTTTTTTAAAATAATAATCTACTGATTAAATTCTATTCAAAATGTCAGTCAGTTTATCCGGAGTAACATTTGCTGCAATAATAACTCCTTTGTCGTCAATCAGGAAGTTCTTCAAACCTTTCTGTAGGTTAAACTTTCCATACAACGCTGACTTTTTTCCAAGTCCTTCATGAAATTGCTTTGTGCCGCTAAGCCTATCTGCCTTTACCGTCTCGGTAAAGATTGATTCTTTCTCGTCGAGAGAAACAGAATACATGGCAATTTTGTCTGAACTTAGTTTGTTTACTTCATTCCATAATTGAACGTTACGGACCCGCGATTCAGCATCGTAAGCTGCCCAGAAATTCAGCAACGTGTAACGTCCGGAATGATTTTGGAAACTGAAATCACTTTCGCCTCCCAAAGACTCTATTCTCGGAGCCAGATCACCTGGATTAGTACCCACGGTAGGTCTTGCTTCTTTTGTACCGGATGACATTGTTGCCAACGCAACCGTTACAATGAGAACATAAGCTCTTACCTTCATAATTTATTATTTACGTTAAACTTAATCGGACGAGACTCTCCAACAGCTTACTTACCGGTCTGCGGGCGGTTTTCGTCTGCCATCCTTTATGTCCGACTCCTGATTTTCAGGAAGTAAACAAGCGTTTTTCCTTCGCTAAGGAGCTACTTTCTTGTTCTTAACGCTGGCAAAGATAAGCGCAAAATACCTTTACCTCCAAACGATATAACATAAATCGACTAAAAAGCAAGATTTTTTATATGTTTTATCGCATGAAAATCCACTAAAACGGTTGCTTTATAACATAAATTTAGGATTAGGAACAGGGATAAATACGAATAATCTTTCACCTTTCTTCAAATTAAACCTAATTCAACTGCTTTCCGGTAAAGAGAATCCGAAAATAAAAAACCCGGCTTGAAACCGGGCTTTTTTATTTTACTTATCATCATACGGCGAAGGCATCGGCATCCCTTCCTTGATATATTCATCATAAACAATTGTTGGATGGTCCTGTAATGATGTTCTGTTATACTCTTCTTTGAAATTATCGCGACGGAAGTTCTTCAGTTTGAGGTTTTCCGAACTGTAGGTTCGCAATGTTTCTTTTTTATTACCTGTCAACGAACTTTCAATAACTACCGAATCAAGAATGTTCATTTTAGGAGTCAATGTAGGGAGTAAGGTCTGCTCCAGCAGTCCTCTGTAGGCTCCGATATACTCGCACCAGCAAGAATCACCCCGTTTAAAAACACGGTAGGTGTAATTTGACCATGCCGTACGGACGTGAATCTCATGTTCCCAGATCTCGATACAAGCTTCTGAATCATAATTAGGGTCTTTGATAGTAACCCTCTCCAGGCCATGCGTTTTTTCCACTACTGTTGTTTGCCATTTGTCTGAATGCCGTACTTCGGCAATAATCTCAGGCAGCTTTTCCTTAATTTCAAACTGAATCTTCATCTCATTTGCCTGCCAGTCAGGACTTATTAAGGTTGCCAGGTTCTAAATTAAATATAACGTCTCTGTAAAAATAACAATTTCATTTGAATTTTTGTTTATCTAAATGCCATTATTTGCATATAACTTATTTACCTTTGCCTTATAAAACAAAAAACATGGGACAAAAAGACGAAATTATACTGATAAATATAAACGGAGCCGACCGTCCGGGGGTTACTGCCGCCCTGACAGAGATACTGGCAAAGAATAATGCGGTGATTCTCGATATCGGCCAGGCTGATATCCATGACAACTTATCACTGGGAATTCTTTTCCAGAGTTGCGAAGGCAATTCCGGAGATATCCTGAAAGAGTTACTTTTTAAAAGCTATGAACTGGATGTAAATATCCGTTTTAATCCGATCACGGAGCAAAAATACAGGAAATGGGTTGATATGCAGGGAAAGAACCGTTATATCATCACTATTCTGGGAAGAAAGTTAACTGCCAGACAGATAGCGGGCGTAACCCGTGTCGTTGCCGAACAGGGAATGAATATAGATGACATCAAACGTCTGACCGGCCGTATTCCTTTGGATGAAGATGCCCGTACCCCCAAAGCCAGCGTCGAATTCTCTGTGCGTGGAACTCCTCGCGACAAAGAGTTGATGAAGGCAGAGTTCATGAAGCTCTCGGCCGAACAGGTAATGGATATTTCTTTTCAGGAAGACAGCATGTATCGCCGTATGCGTCGTCTTATCTGTTTCGATATGGACTCAACTCTTATTGAGACTGAAGTAATCGATGAGTTGGCTGTTCGTGCCGGTGTCGGCGATCAGGTCAAAGCGATTACCGAATCTGCTATGCGGGGAGAAATAGATTTCAGCGAAAGTTTCCGCCAACGTTGTGCCTTATTAAAAGGATTGGATGTCTCTGTTATGCAGGAGATTGCCGAAAACTTGCCCATTACGGAAGGTGTCGACCGTTTGATGCGTATCCTTAAAAAGGTAGGTTTCAAGATCGCTATCCTCTCCGGTGGATTCACTTATTTCGGCAACTACTTGAAACAGAAATACAATATTGATTATGTATATGCCAATGAGCTTGAAGTTGAAGACGGAAAGCTGACAGGACGTTATGTCGGAGATATCGTAGATGGCAAGCGGAAAGCAGAACTACTCCGCCTGATCGCTCAGGTTGAGAATGTCGATATCCGTCAGACCGTAGCTGTTGGTGACGGGGCAAACGACCTGCCGATGATCAGCATTGCCGGGTTAGGTATCGCTTTCCATGCCAAACCAAAAGTAAAAGAAACAGCCAAGCAGTCCATCTCCACGATCGGTCTGGATGGTATTTTATATTTCCTGGGATACAAAGATTCCTATTTGGACGAACAAATGTAATTAATTAAAGCGTTTATGGTAAGACACATTGTAATGTTTAAGCTGACGGAGTTTGCAACTCCTGCCGATAAACTGGCAAAAATGCAGGAAATCAAAACAGGTCTGGAAGCGTTGATCGACAAGATCGATGTTTTACGTTTGATCCGTGTCGATTTCAATATTAACCCCGAAGAAACCTGGGATGTTATCCTGACTACAGAACTCGATTCGCTCGAAGATGTAAAGACATATGCCAACCACCCTGAACACGTAGCTGTTTCAAAAGGGATTATCGGCCCGGTAAAAGCCGACAGAGCGTGTGTTGATTATGAATTCTAAATAACACTTCTCTTTTATGAAGGAGTTTGATATTGAAGAACGTGTAAAAATTGCCGTTCAAAATTTTGAGTCGGGATACAACTGTGCGCAGTCGGTATTCCTGGCTTATTCGGATGTTTTTGAACTGAACCTGGATATGGCAAAGAAGATGTCCGTATCTTTTGGCGGTGGCGTTGGCCGGATGCGAGAGGTATGCGGAACGGTCAGTGCCATGGCTATGCTGGCTGGATTCAAATATCCGGTATTGGACCAACAGGATCAGGAAGCCCGGGCAAAGAACTATGCAATGGTTCAAAAGATGTCCGACCTGTTCAAGGAAAAGCATGGTACGATCATTTGCCGCAGCCTTTTGCCTGCCGCAGAAGCCAGCCAGACTGCTCCGGAACCTTCTGCAAGAACGGCTGAATATTATGCAAAACGTCCTTGTAGTAAATATGTGGAAGATGCAGCCCGTATAGCAGGACGAATGCTGAAAAACGAATTGGATTGATGGCTCAGGCCATCAATCTTATTTGAGAAACATATCCCAATGTCCTGATCTCACTGAATAAATTCATATAAGACGACTGGGCTTTCACATTCACTTTATAGGTTATGATAGACTTGTTCTGTTCATAAATAGATTCAAAGGAAACACTTACAATATAAATGTTCTTTGATTCAAGAATTTTGCGGACAGCTTTCAAATCAGGAGTTGCGGTCGTACAAATAATCGTCAGGATCTTATTTACCCCATTCAGGAACATCCTTTTTTCAAGTCTTTCAAGGCTAACCAATATAACTAATGTAAGGCCTGTCCCAATCAATGCCGGAACATACATCCCCGCTCCCACGGCCAGACCGATCACGGCAACAACCCAGATACAAGCCGCTGTTGTCAACCCATGAATACTCCCATGGCTTTGCATAATAGCCCCGGCACCCAAAAAACCGATACCAGTAAGTACCTGGGCAGCAATACGTCCGGGATCACCATTCAGGAAGTTAGGATAACATTGCGGTATCCAGATAGATATCAGCATGGCTGCTGCCGACCCCATACAGATCAATGTAAAGGTTCGCATTCCGGCTTCCCGGCGGCGAAACTGGCGCTCCACACCAATAATCGCACCTAAAAAGAAACTGACTAATAATTTCACAGCCGCAGTAGTCGGAGTTATAGTTGTGTTCTGTAATATATCATTAATTTGGTCAATCATATTTTTCTTCTTTATTTATTGGCAAATATAACTATTTATTTGAATATCCCTATATACTTCACAAGCTGTATCCCTTTAAAAAAAGGCTTTATGTTTTCAATTATTTAGGGTAAATTTGCCGGCTTAAAAGACAGCTTATGAAACAAACATTGAAAGAAAACGGTGGACTTCCACCTTTGATCCTCTGGACATTATCCATTGTTGCCGGTATTTCGGTCGCCAATCTATATTATAACCAGCCTCTTTTAAATATGATACGGCATGATCTCGACGTATCTGAATTTACGACCAATCTGATTGCTATGGTTACACAGATTGGTTATGCTTTAGGATTGTTATTCGTTGTGCCACTGGCAGATATGTATAAACGTAAAAAGATAATCGTCACCAATTTTGCTCTTTTGGTACTTTCACTTTTATGCATCGCCACAGCGCCCAACATTCATATAATCCTGACTGCTTCATTATTTACAGGCATTTGTTCGGTAATACCACAAATATTCATACCCATCGCCGCCATTTATTCAAAACCGGAAAACAAAGGACGTAACGTAGGGCTGGTCGTTTCAGGATTATTATCCGGAATATTGGTTTCACGGGTCATTAGCGGAGTGGTCGGAGAATTGTTCGGCTGGCGTGAAATGTATTATATTGCTGCCGTACTGATGGTTGTGTGCAGCATCGTAGTAGTTACCGTTTTGCCGGATATACGCCCTACTTTTAAAGGAAAATACGCCGACCTCATGAAATCTCTTCTATCCTTAGTAAAGGATTATCCGGCTTTACGGATTTATGCTGTCCGGTCAGGATTGGCTTTCGGTTCTTTTCTGGCTATGTGGTCGTGTCTGGCATTCAAAATGGGACAAGCACCTTTCTTTGCAAACAGCGATGTGGTTGGTATGTTGGGACTTTGCGGCGTAGCCGGGGCCATGTCGGCCTCGTTGGTTGGAAAATATGTCAGGAAAGTGGGAGTCAGAGCTTTTAATTTCTGGGGATGCGGTTTGATACTGCTAGCCTGGTTATTACTTTATTTCGGAGGAAACTTTTATACCTCTATCATAGCCGGCATAATTATTATAGATATTGGCATGCAATGCATCCAGTTAAGTAACCAATCAAGCATTTTCGAATTATGCCCGGCTGCCTCCAACCGGGTTAATACTATATTTATGACAACCTATTTTGTCGGAGGTTCGTTGGGAACTTTTCTTTCCGGAACGGCCTGGCAGCTGTTTGGATGGGCCGGGACTGCCGGTGTAGGAGTATTTCTTTGCTGTGCTTCTCTATTGGTTACTTTATTATCCGCAAAGAAGATATAAAAATACGCTTATCCATATCCGTAGAAAAAAACGGAGAGACTTATTTATCAAGCCTCTCCGTTTTCTATTATGGATATATCCTTTTATTTTTTCGATATTTCAATCACCCGGCTAGCCAATTGTCTACCGGAAAATACCGGAATACCGACTTTCATCAGATATTCACCGGAATATGTCTTTCCGTTACATTTTAATATAGATTTGGTATCCGGGAGCAAATTGATCTCTTTTATCTCATACTGAGCTTCCGGAGACAATCCCTGCAAACGTACAGGTTGCAACGTCTCTGCATATCGGGGATGGATATCGAAAGCAAAAAGAACAGCCTTATCCGTCGCTTCATTCACATACATCACAGCAGAATGATTTCCTTCGTAAGGAGATACCAGACGATACAGGTCACCATCCAGAATAGCGTTACCCAAACGATTGAAATTCTTCACCGCCCCTTTGCAATATTCCTGTTCTGCCGGAGTCATATCATGAATACGGATATCAAAACCCAATTTACCCATCATCGCAACATCCGTACGGAATTTCACGCTGGCATTCTTATTCCAGCTTGTCACATGGGCAGCCATTGTTTTGGAAGGGAAGAAATGAGAATACCCCCACTGGATGAAGATACGTTCTATCGGATCCGTATTATCGCTCGGCCAGAACTCAGTGAAGTATTTCAACGCTTCATAATCAGAACGTCCGCCACCACCGGAGCAAAGCATCATCGGCAGGTTCGGATATTTGGCTTTTACACGTTCCAAAACATTATACAATCCTTTTACATGTTCAATATATAAATGAGACTGCTGATCTTTCAGATAAGGAGAATAAATATTGGTAATCGGACTGTTGCAATCCCATTTAAAATAAGCGATACCCGGATATTTCGTCATCAGATTGTCTACAATTCCAAATACATAATCCTGAACTTTCGGATTACTAAGGTCCAATACCATTTGATTTCTGAAATAATATTCATCTCTGTTCGGCAGATGGATTATCCAATCCTTATGTTTTTCATAGAGTTCGCTTTTTGGATTCACCATCTCCGGCTCAATCCATAATCCGAATTTTATACCTTTACCGGTTGCTTCTTTCACCAGTTTACCGATACCGTTCGGCAACTTCGTCACTGTTTCATCCCAGTCACCCAAGCCCTGACGGTCACTGCTACGAGGATATTTATTGGCAAACCATCCGTCGTCCAACAGGAACATATCAACTCCCAGCGATTTGGCTTCGTCCATAATATCGACCAGCTTGTCTTCATTAAAATCGAAATAAGTAGCTTCCCAGTTATTCAGCAAAGTCATACGCGGTTTATCGCCGTCTTTTACCTGATATTTACGGGCCCATTTATGGAAGTCGCGGCTTGCTTTTCCTTTCCCTTCCGCACTGAAAGTAAAGATAAACTCAGGAGTCCGGAATATATCCTGCGGCTTCAATGAATATTCTGAAGCATAGTTGTTTATACCGGAAAGGATACGCAAATTATTCAAATTATCCACCTCAAAAGTAAAACGGAAATTCCCCGTCCAACCAATGGTTCCGAAAAGGACTTCCCCTTCATTTTCCTTTGATTCCTCATTCAGTGCCAGTAAAAAGAAAGGCGAATTGAACATATTGGCACGGCTTCCCAACTTAGTATCCAATACTTTTTTACCAAATGAAAGCTGTTGTTCCGTCATGTTGACTTCATGTGCCCAGTCTCCGGCAAATTCTGTCAGAAAATATTTACCACCGTTCAGATGAAGCAGCGAAGATGCATAATTATAAAGCATAACCGGCTTCTTCTCCTGATGAGATATCTCGGTATACGTTTTGATTATATTTTCTTTGGCATAAGCAATAAAATGAAGATCAACCGTTACGGGATAAACGTCATCTTTCAGTTTAATAACGGTTTCCGTAACACCCGGTTGCAAATCGCTGGTTTTGTAAGATACATACTTCAGCAACAGGGAAGGATTGCCGTCATTGTGCAATATCCGGATAGCCGGTTCGAAATAATCTTCCATACCATGTGTGATATAAGCCTCGCCAAGCATAGGCAACTGGTCGATATCACTATTAAAACGGAGCTTTTGCCCTACATATGATTGGTACAAACGCCCGTTATTACCTACTTTATAAATCAGACTGATATTGTCCGTTGTAATAGGAATAACTGTTTTATCGTTGGCTCTCAACGATATAGATATAACAATCAGGCAGATTAAAAGAAATAATTTGTTTTTCATTTCATTATTTTACTTGGTTTACAATACGTATTTACTCTACTTGAAAATTGAAAACAACTATCATACTATCATACTTTTCCTACATCTTACTGTTTACTAAAGGTTTACACAGCAAGAAAACATCCTTCAACTATCATAAAACTATCATTATACTATCATACAACTGTCATGCTTTTCAGGATATAACCAGTGGAATCATTAGTGTAGTCAGTTATCCGATGATACTTGTATTTTTCATGAAACCTATTGTCTTTTTTGACAAAGGTAGGTATTAAAACAAATTGACACCCGGGTGTCAGGTACTTTGAGACCCGGATGTCGACTATGGTTACACCCGGGTGTATCTGTCGGTAACACCCGGATTGGATAAATAATAAGTCCCTTTTTTTGTCAAATAAAACAAGGATATCTTTCTATTTAATCAATAGTTTTATACATCCAAAGCCCCTATAAGTTCTTTGGCGGATTTGAATCCATGTCTGTCCAGGTATTCATTCATGCCATCAATCACTTTTACAGAAACAGTCGGATCTATAAAATTATAGGTTCCAATCTGTATGGCAGTAGCTCCGGCCAGCATAAACTCGACGGCATCTTTCCAGTTGGAAATACCTCCCAAACCGATGATAGGAATCTTAACTGCCTTGTAAGTTTGCCATACCATACGCAGGGCAACCGGCTTTACACAAGGACCGGAAAGGCCACCGGTTATTGTAGATAATATAGGTTTACGTTTCTCTGCGTCAATGGCCATGCCAAGCATGGTATTGATAAGTGAAACAGAGTCGGCACCTTCGGCTTCGACTGCTTTTGCAATCTCGGTAATGTCGGTCACATTAGGAGAAAGTTTTACAATAAGGGTCTTGGGATAAACCTTGCGGACAGCTTTCACAACCTCGGCAGCACCACAGGTTGTAACCCCGAAAGCCATACCACCTTGCTTCACATTCGGGCAGGAAATGTTAAGTTCGATAGCCGGAATTTTATCCAGTTCAGCTATTTTTTCTGCACATTCCACGTATGTTTCCACCGACGAACCGCTCACATTTACGATCATATGTGTATTAATATCCTTAATAGCAGGATAGATATGATCGACGAAATATTGTGCTCCTTTATTTTGCAGGCCTACCGCATTTAACATTCCAGAAGGAGTTTCCGCCATGCGGGGATACAGATTTCCTTCACGTGGTTGGATGGTTGTTCCTTTTACAAAAATACCACCCAGTCTTGAAATATCCATAAAGTCGGAATATTCGACTCCGTATCCAAATGTACCCGAAGCAGTCATTACCGGGTTTTTTAACTGCAAATTTCCTATGTTTACATTTAATTCAGCCATCTCAATTTCTCTATATTAAATACGGGACCTTCAGTACAAACACATACATGACCTTCTTGGGTATTCTCCACACAGCATAGGCAAGCACCTATACCACAAGCCATTGTATTTTCCAGTGAGACTTCGCATGTGATCGATTCGGCGGCGGCATATTTGGCAACAGCTACCATCATCGGTTTCGGTCCACATGTATAAATCCGGTCAAAATGAACATTTTTCAATACGGAATGATTTGTTACATAACCTTTTTCACCCAAAGTGCCGTCTTCGGTAGTTATGTGAACAGTTCCTATCTTCGCAAACTCATCCAACTGCAACACATCATCCTTTGAACGGGCTCCCAACAGAAATACCGGTTCAAAACCGGCGTTCTTCAAAGCTGATCCCAGGCATAGCATCGGAGCAGTACCGACACCACCGCCAATAAGCAGTAATTTCTGATTTTTATCTTCACTGGCAGGAATTGTAAAGCTGTTACCCAATGGCAACATGATATTTACAATATCTCCGGGGCGGTATTCTGCCATACGACGCGTTCCATCTCCAACTAATTGGATAAGCAACCACAATTCGTTGGTTGTTTTATCTACAAAGTTGATTGAAATAGGCCGGCGAAGAAATGTTGTAGGAGAGTTATCCACGAGCACCTGAACGAACTGGCCGGGAAGCATTTCCGGCAAAGTGTCGTCGCAGGTTAACTTTAGCAGGCAATAATTTTTATGAAGGCGGTTGTTTTCAGTTACCTTCATATCTAACATGTACTTCTTCATATAATATGATTACTCAATTTCTATACAAAGATACATGAATAAGATGTATATAGCAATGTTGGGTTAGTCTTTCTTGTTTTTTTCGGGGGTAAAAGTCTCAAACGTATTATCTGAATAGAATATCATTATTTTGCTCACATTTCTGGATGGCTTATCCTGACATACAATCTGTTCAATAACAGGCTGTTTAGTAGTGTTTACAGGTGTTTCAACCCTAATTTCCTTGCGATATTCGGGAGAATCTTGTACGTTGGACGGAATTATCGTCGTATTTGTAAACAAATTGGGCTCAGTTAACACATGTTCACGCATCATAGTGCCTTTACCAAATAAAAGCCAATCGGAGTCTACGTATGTAAACCGTTCCAATATTTTAATTAGTACATCCAGGCTCGGATTATTTCTGCCGGATATAATATGCGACATAGCCGAACGTTGGATACCGATTGCTTCGGCAAATTTAGAAGGAGTCAATCCTTCGTGTTCCATTACTGCTAAAATACGTTCTTTCATTACCAAAATACGATTTATTTACCAAAAATCACTGCCAATCTGTCTGTTTACATGAATATAGTATAGAATTATATACTGATACAAATATAAATCATTATTTCCAATTGTGCAATTTATTTTTATAATCATATACAGATACATTTGTAACGTGTAGTATAATAATGTGGCGCATACTTTTGTAAACCCCTATAACAAGCTTCTAAAAGAGATTAAAGTAACATTGATGATTTTATTAAATAAAAACCTGTTATATAGGTGATTAAGGCTTATTATTTTAGCTAAAATGACTTCTATTTCACATTTATATACGAGAATATTGCCATAAATTAATGTAAACGATTAATTTAATTAGATAACAGGCTGGGTTTTGATATTTTATCATACATATTTGCAATGACAGTATTTAAACCTATTTTTATTGATTTATATTAGTAATGTATATTGGTTACATTTGTATTTATGCCACTATAGATACATAAGTAACGCGCTTGTTTTATTTACGTAAACACATCTGATCCGACACAAATGTTACAGTACATATATCTGTTATTGCTGTAAACAGGCAATACACTATTGAAAAATGTTTCTGACAATTTGTCCTATCCTATGTGAATAATTCAGGAAGAAAGCGGATACTTTTGTATCCTTCACTCTAAAACTTGATTTTTTCGTGATATTTGTGAACAATTATACGGGAAGAAAGAAATATTGAATTCTCAGAGGGGTAAAATGTAAACTAAGTTATTGAAAAACAAAATAAAGAAGGTCATTTTGAAGGTTCGTAAATCCGAGCATTCCAGAGAAATAACGATAAAAAACAAAAACTGCATGTGCACTAATTCAAATTTTCAGCGACACATGCAGTTTTTCTATTGTTAAGTACATTTTATGCTAATGAAGAATTTTATATAATAATTCCTTGAGTAGATCAGCATCAGATGCGGAAGAATTATCTACCCCTTTCGATCTGGCATCGGTAGTTCGGATATCACTTATCAGATTAAAAACTTTCATAGCCGGATAATTTCTCAATCCGGTCATATAATCTTTTACCTGAAAAGTTCCTCTTAATCCTAAGGCTGTCATCAATCCGGTTTCCGATCTGTCTTTCGTATAATAACAAATCAACAGGTTGGAAAAATAATTAAAAATTACAGGAAGGGTCATCTGTATAGGATTACTCTTGGGGTTCTTTTCAAAGTACTGGGCAATCCGGTTTGCTTTTAAAACATCCTTTACAGCAAGTGCTTTTATTAACTCAAAGTTATTGTATTCTTTACTGATTCCTATATTCTGTTCTATCAGTTCCGGAGTGACGCGTTTTGGAGCCTTTTCAGGCAAGATCAACGCCAGCTTGTCCAATTCCTTACTTAGACGGCTTAAATCGTTTCCAAGGAAGTCTGAGAGCATTTGGGCGGCCTTCTGATCGATTCCTATGGAACGTTGCTGCATAAATGAGACGATAAACCCCGGCATTTTATAATCCGGAATCTTTTTCGATTCGAATAGAATCCCGTTCTTTTCGGTTGCAGCGGCCAATGTTTTCCGCCTGTCCAGATTTTTATACTTATAGTTAACAACCAGCACAGTCGACTTAAGCGGATTTTTCACATAGTTGGTCAGCAATTCTATATCACGGACCAACTGGGCTTCCCGCACAACCACCAACTGATATTCCGACATCATCGGAAACCGGCGGGCTGCATTTATAATCATAGCCGCATCCGTGTCCGCCCCATACATAATCATCTGATTAAAGTCGCGCTCGGATTCGGCAAGCACATTTTCAATAAGCAGATCTGTTATCCGGTCCATAAAGAAAGGCTCTTCACCCATTAATATATAAACGGGCTGGAACTTCTTGGCCACGATATCCCGGCATATTTCTTCAAACGTATTTTCTTTTTTTGCCATAATAAAGACTTAATTATTACCAACTAAAACGGATGTGGCGTACCGTTTTCTTCTCATCTATGATCTGATGGAGTGCTTCAATACCCAATCTCACATGTTCCGGAGCAAAGCTACGGGTAACGATACGGTCGCTGGCTTCTGTTTTTACACCGTCTTCCTCCATCGGCTTATCCGAGATCATCAGTAAAGCACCGGTCGGAATCTTGTTTGCAAAGCCGGCAGTGAGTAATGTGGCGGTCTCCATATCTATGCCGGTCGCATGTGTCCGCTTCAGATAATCTTTGAATGCCGTATCATATTCCCAGACACGCCGGTTGGTTGTATAAATCGTCCCGGTCCAGTAATCTTTTCCCTGGTCGCGGACGGCAGAAGAGATGGCACGCAACATGGAAAAAGCGGGAAGCGACGGCACCTCCGGCGGCAAATATTCATTGGAAGTTCCTTCTCCACGGATCGCTGCAATCGGAAGAACATAGTCTCCCAGATTATTAGCAGTTTTCAATCCTCCGCATTTTCCCAGAAACAGCACGGCCTTGGGGGTTACAGCCGATAAAAGATCCATGATCGTTGCAGCATTTGCACTTCCCATGCCGAAATTAATGATAGTAATACCTTCGGCCGAGGCATTCGGCATCGAGCTTTTCAGTCCGAGTATAGGAACATTAAAATTCTCGGCAAATAGTTCTACGTATTTGGTAAAGTTCGTGAGTAGTATATACTTATCAAAATCTTCCAGCTTACGTTCCGTATAACGAGGTAGCCAATTTTCAACGATTTCTTGTTTTGTTTTCATAAATCATTACCTTTGAGGGTATAATTATTGTGTATAATATAAACGACAAATATAATAAATGCTGTCATTAAACTTACCAACATTCGCTGCGAAAGTAAAGGAAAAAGACGGGAAACACACTATATTCGATCCCGTACGCCGCAAATATGTTGCACTGACTCCTGAAGAATGGGTCCGCCAACACTTTGTAAATTACCTGATTACGCATAAAGGATATCCCAAAGAACTATTGGCAAATGAAGTTCCATTAAAATTAAACGGAACATCCAAACGATGCGATTCAGTCGCATACAACCGTTTTTTAGCCCCTTTAATGATCGTAGAGTACAAAGCCCCCTCCATTGAGATAACGAGTGCTGTATTCGACCAGATAGTACGTTACAACATGGTGCTGCATGTACGTTACCTCGCAGTCAGCAACGGCATCAGCCATTTCTGCTGTAAAATAGACTACGAAAATCTCACTTATTCTTTTCTGGAAGGTATCCCTGAATATAAAGAGCTGGAATGAGAAAAATAGATAAGAAGAGACAATAGCTTTATTCTTATTTACCTGAAAACAGACAGATAAACAAGTATTACATTTTTTACACAAAGCATCTCCCCTTATCCTTCAACGTATGGTTGCCGGATAAGGGTTCGTCAACCCAACCAGTGACTGTAATTCCTTATCAAAAATTTAGTTTGAAATATATGAGGCATCATGCAGACCTTATATTCAGTTGTTCCTTCCTGTTCCCCCGCAAAAACAGAATCGGAAGCAACCGGAATTAATCGGGTCGCATTATCAGTTTGAAAAAACTTGCTTATTTCACCTGTGACAACAGGCAAACACAAAAAAACCAACACTCCCAGGAGCATTGTCATCCAAAATTCAGAAGTATATATAGTAATAAACTGGTATAGCATTTCCGTATGTTAACAATTATACGGAACAAACATAGCAATATTTATTTAATAAACAAACATTTACAGAATAAATATTGCTATTAGGAGTATTTTTTATAAAACAGAAGCGGTTCTGTTATGATAGATAGCGATAGAATCGATTCTCGGCGTATCCGCTTTATGGATATACACTGAATTATCAATCCCATGGATCGGCTGGCTGATTTCTTCTTTTTCATTGAAAAGAAGAGAGTAACCCAGTATGACTGCAAAAAAAGATAAAATCAACGGCTTCATAATCTTGCTCAATTTTTATGTCTCTATTAGCTAAGATGTAATAAGAACGAAAAATGCTGCATGATATTACATAGGAAAGTACATTTTATTCGTTTTTCTATAGAAAATTTGTTGAAATTCAGGTTTCAGAACTATATAATAAATTGGGTATATGTATTTTATATAGCTTTTTAATAAATAGAACAGAAAAGAAAAAAGGGAAGAAAACTTTAATTTTCCTCCCTTTCCGTTATGTAGATCTATAATCGACCTTTCAATTATGCACCGAAGTCATCGAAATGTAACATTTCACGAGGTACACCCAGATTGTCAAGCATATTTTCTACAGCTTTCGACATCGGGCCCGGACCACACATGTAGTATTCGATATCTTCCGGAGCTTCGTGATCCTTCAGATAAGTATCGTAAATTACCTGATGAACGAAACCGGCTGTATATTTTACTCCGGCTGCATCAGCAGCTGGATCAGGACGGTCAAGCGCCAGGTGGAATGTGAAATTCGGGAATTCTTTTTCTATTTCCAGGAAGTCCTCCAGATAGAACACTTCGTTCAAAGCACGTGCACCATAGAAATAAGACATCTTGCGATCTGTAGTCTTCAGTGTCTTAGTCATGTGCATAATCTGAGCACGCAACGGAGCCATACCGGCACCACCGCCGACCCACATCATTTCTCTTCCTGAGTCGAAGATCGGATGGAAATCACCGTAAGGACCGCTCATTGTTACCTTGTCACCCGGTTTCAGGGTAAAGATATAAGAAGAAGCGATACCCGGCATTACATCCTGGAATCCAGGACCCTGTTCTCTCGGTTTGAAAGGAGGAGTAGCGATACGTACAGTCAACATGATACGGTCGCCTTCAGCAGGATAGTTCGCCATTGAGTAAGCACGGATAGTCGGTTCGGTGTTCTGGCACTTCAAGCCGAACAAACCGAAGTTCTTCCATGCCGGCAGGTAACCTTCACCGATCAAGTCTTTATCGATATCCTTGTCATAATCCATTGTATATGCAGGAATCTTGATCTGGGCATAAGAACCCGGAACGAAATCCATGTGTTCACCCTTAGGCAATGCCACGATAAACTCCTTGATAAAAGTAGCCACGTTCTTGTTGCTGATCACTTCGCATTCCCATTCTTTTACACCGAATACTTCATCAGGAACTTTGATTTTGATATCTTCTTTTATCTTCGTCTGACATCCCAGTCTCCAATGATCCTTGATCTGCTTACGGGAAAAGAAACCAACTTCCGTAGGAAGAATGTTTCCGCCACCTTCCGGCACCTGGCAACGACACTGTCCGCAGCTACCGCTACCACCACAAGCAGATGACAGGAAAATACCTTCGCTCTGAAGTGTATTCAATACGGTTCCCCCGATAGGAACGTCGTATTCCTTCTCTCCGTTAACAACCATCCTCACATTGCCCGATGGTATTAATTTTGCTTTCGCAAATAAAAGCGCACCTACAAGGATCAGTGTAATCACCAGGAATACAACCGCTCCCACTGCAATGGTAAGTCCGCCCGACATTAATATAATCATCTTTATTTTTGTTTAATGCGTTAATACTTAGATCTTAAGTCCGGAGAAGCACATAAATGCCATACCCATCAGACCGGTAATGATAAAGGTGATACCCAGACCTTTCAAAGGCTTTGGAATATCTGAATAAGCTAATTTTTCGCGGATTGCAGCCATACCAACGATAGCCAGCATCCAACCGATACCAGAACCCAAACCGTATACAGTAGCAACTCCTACATTAGAGAATGCTTTCTGCTGCATAAACAGAGATCCACCCAGAATCGCACAGTTCACAGCGATCAGCGGCAAGAAGATACCCAGAGAAGCATACAGGGCCGGAGCAAACTTTTCTACAACCATTTCAACCAACTGCGTAAATGAAGCGATGATGGCAATGAAAATGATCAGCGAAAGGAAACTCAGGTTCACACCTGCATATTCAGCGCCCAACCAACTCATGGCGCCTTCTTTCAAAATATAATTTTCGAGCATATAGTTGATCGGTAACGTACATACCAGGATGAACGTTACAGCCATACCCAATCCTAAAGCAGTCTTTACGTTCTTGGAAACAGCCAGGAAAGAACACATACCCAGATAGTATGCGAAAATCATGTTGTCTACGAAGATCGAGCGGACAAACGTGCTTAAATATTCTTCCATTCTATTATTCGTTTAATAGTTTGCATTAATTTTCTTGAAGTTCTTTGTTCTTTGAACGGTGAACCCATATAATCACGGCGATTACGATCAAAGCCATAGGAGGCAGGATCATCAAACCATTGTTTACATAGCCGAAGTCGTAGAAAGCCTGCGGAATCACCTGGAATCCAAGTAGCGTACCTGAACCCAGCAATTCGCGGAAGAAACCAACGATCACCAGAATCAAACCATATCCAAGACCATTACCGATACCGTCCAGGAAAGATTCCCACGGACCGTTACCCAGGGCGAATGCTTCCAGACGTCCCATCAGGATACAGTTGGTAATGATCAGACCAACGAACACGGAAAGCTGCTTATTTACGTCATAGGCAAATGCTTTCAATACTTCACTTACGATAGTTACCAGCGCAGCAACAACAACCAACTGTACGATAATACGGATACGGTTAGGAATTGTATTACGCAGTAACGAAATAATCACATTGGCAAAAGCCACAACAGCCGTCACGGAAAGTCCCATTACAATAGACGGCTCAAGTTTGGATGTTACAGCCAGTGCAGAACAAATACCCAGCATCTGTACGATAACGGGGTTGTTCTTGCTCAACGGGCCTAACAACACTTCTTTATTCTTACTTGATAATAATCCCATCTTCTTACTGATTTTGTGAGGTTAAAAACTTAACATAACCGTTCAGGCTGTTGAACAACATCTTGTCAACTCCCTGGCTGGTAATCGTACCACCTGAAATACCGTCCACGTAGTCCTGACCGGCAACACTCTTACCCGGCTTAACAATGGCTACAGATTTAAACTGACCGTTTGCAAACAGCTTTTTACCTTTGAATTCATTGCTGAACTGAGGTTTGGAAATTTCAGCACCCAGACCCGGAGTTTCACCGGCATGGCTGAAGTCAGTACCAAAAATCGTATCCTTGTTGTCATCTACAGACAAATATCCCCACAGAGGGCCCCACAAACCAGCACCAGAAAGAGCCATGATGTATTTAGTCTTGCCGTCTACGTTGGCAACAAATACAGGATGCTGTTCGGGTGTGGCAGTAAATGCGTCACCTTCAACTTTCTCACCGTTCTCATTAACAAGGAAAGCATCCTTGATCAATTCATTATATTTAGTTTCAGCTTCGCTGGCCGGAACCGATACATTGATTGAACGCAAAATCTGCTGACGTTTGTCGTTATCTTCGTTCTTTTTCTGGAAACTTCTCAGTGACTGTGAAGTGAAAGCCAACACAACCGCTACCAGAAGAACCATTACAGATGCATATATTATAGTATATGCATTACTATCTCTGTTCATACCACCTTTCTTTTCTGGTTTGATCTCTTCAAAATCTGAAGAAGGGGCTGCACATAAAGGGCATACATCCGGAGCTTTGTCTCCTTCGTGGATATAACCGCAAACTTTACATTTATATTTTTTAGTTGCCATACTCCTTCTTATTTATTCAGTTTTACACGATTGATTCTTCTGTTAATGTTTGCTTCAACTACATAATAGTCAATCAGCGGAGCAAATACATTCATCAACAGGATAGCAAGCATCATACCTTCAGGATAACCCGGGTTCAACGCACGGATAATGATAGCCATAGCACCTACAAGGAAACCATAGATATATTTACCTGTTTCAGTACGGGCAGATGTTACAGGGTCTGTAGCCATAAACACGGCACCGAAGGCAAAACCACCTAAGAACAAATGATCCAGAGGAGATACACACATAGCAACCGTTGTTCCGATCATATTGAAGATGGCAGCCATAAACGCACCACCCACAAATACGGAAACCATTGTCTTCCAGCTGGCAATGCCGGTGTACAGCAATATCACAGCACCGATCAGGATAGCCAGTACGGAAGTTTCACCGATAGAACCCGGAATCAATCCCAGGAACATATCCCAAGTTGAAATCGGCTGACCTAATACGTCAACTGCCTGGAACGAACCGATCATTTCTTTACCGGCGATAGCAACCTGTCCCAGCGGTGTTGCACCAGAGAAACCGTCAACTACCTGTCCGGCACCCATACCGAATGTATCGGCAGTGCGAACGAATACCTGGTCGCCAGACATGGCAGCCGGATATGCAAAGAACAGAAATGCACGGGTAACCAATGCAACGTTAAACACGTTGTAACCTGTACCACCAAATACTTCCTTGGCGAAAACAACTGCAAAAGCCGTAGCCACAGCAATCATCCACAGCGGAGTATCGATGGGAACAATCATCGGAATCAATATACCGGAAACCAGGAAACCTTCCTGAATTTCTTCTTTTTTCACCTGGGCAACAGCAAACTCGATACCCAGACCAACTACATACGAAACAATAATCTTAGGCAGTACGGCCAGGAAACCGAAGATGAAGGTCATCAACCATCCCGGATCAGTGCCAACAGCCAGATTGTGCTGATAGCCGACGTTGTACATACCAAAAAGCAAAGCAGGCAACAAAGCGATAATAACCACAGTCATGGTACGCTTAGAATCGATATAGTCGTGAATATGCACGCCTGATTTCGAAGTGGTGCTCGGAACAAATAAGAATGTTTCAACACCTTCGAATACAGAACGGAACATCGCCAGCTTTCCGCCTTCCTCAAAGGTAGGCTTAATCTTGTCGAGGTAATTCCTTAACGCTTTCAATGTATTCTAATTTTTTATGTTATTAATTCATTTCCTTGTATAACAGATCCAATCCCTGACGTACGATCTTCTGGATCTCGATCTTGGAAGTGTCAACAAACTCGCAAAGTGCAAAATCTTCCGGAGCAACTTCATAAATACCCAGATTTTCCATTTTATCAATATCGAAAGCGATAATAGCTTTCAACAGGTATTCAGGATAAATGCTCATCGGGAACACTTTTTCATATTCATTCGACATGATCATGGCACGTTTGCCACCCTTGATACGGGCATCAATTACATACTCTTTGCTTTTAGGAGCCAGCCATGTAAAGAAAGAGTGACTTACACTGTATTTTCCAAACCCGGGAGTTGCCCAACCAAAGAAGTCGTAAGTTTTGTCTCCTTCCGGAATCACAGTGATCTGGTTATCATAAGCACCCAGATAATCATCCTTACGAACTTTAGTACCGGTCAGCACATTACCGCTGATAATACGGAGATCTTCCTTGCCTTCCAGGATCTTTCCTGAAACAAGACTGTTGATCGTACAACCGGAAATAGTCTTGATATAACCTCTTTCTGTTGTTTCAGAACCGGTTAATACGACTAAACGGCTGAAATCAGCCACGCCTTTATTGAACAGGCGACCAATAACGATCACATCTGCCGGGTTTACCACCCAAACAACTTCCGACTTGTTGACAGGCTTGATATGATTGATCTGCACACCTACGTTTCCGGCAGGATGCGGACCTTCAAACTCAACTGTTTCAACTCCTTTCACGTTCACGGAAGAACCATTTCTGACACCGACATACACTTTACCTTTGGTAAGTTTTGCCAATGCATCCAACCCGGTCTGGAAATCAGCTTCCTGTCCTTTCAGAATGAAATCGAAATTCGGAGCCAACGGTGCAGAATAGAAAGCCGACACGAAAATGTCGCGCGGTTCATCTGACGGCGTAGCTACGATATCGTACGGACGCTGTTTGATAAAAGGCCACATACCACCATTGAGCAGGGCTTCTTTTACCTCTTCACTCTTCAGTGAAGACACATTTTTCTTGCCGAAATCTTCATATTCGATCTGCGTATCCGGCTTAACAACGATGCTAAGCACTTTACGCTTCTCTCCTCGGTTTACGGCAGTTACTTCGCCACTCACGGGCGAAACAAACTTGATCTCCGGGCGGTTCTTATCGATCATCAATACAGAACCGGCTTTGACTTTTTCTCCTACTTTGGCAACAACTTTGGGGGTAATACCGTTATAATAGTCGGGAACGATAGCATAGCTATCACTTTTCCCGGCGTTTAGCAGTACTTCCGAAGCTTTACCCTTCAGATTAATGTCTAAACCCTTTTTAATCTTAATCACATTTGCCATGATACAACTAAAATTGTTTATATGTAATTTTCCCGCAAAAGTACATAAATTTTTATGCTTTAAAGCAGGATTAAAGAAATAATTAGAGAAATAATTCCATAATTTTGTACCGTCAAAGAAAGATATATGAAAATGAGAGTGTATTGTTTACTATTTTTGTTGTTTTGTGCCGCTACAATGCAGGCCAATGCTCAGCAAACGTACTTTACCGACGTTAACAGCAAGCTGATAAAAACCCTTCAGGTGAAGGTGGCCGGAGAGTTTATTTCCGAGCCTTATATCGAACTGAACGGAGATCAACAGATCCAGATCAACTTCGATGCGTTGGAACAGGGAGGCGTGCGCTATTCCTATTCTATCATTCATTGTGATGCCAACTGGCAGAGGTCCATCCTCTCTCCCATTCAGTATATGAGTGGTTTTCAAGGATTAACGATAGATGACTTCGCCAATTCCATTAACACCACAACGCAGTACACAAACTACAATCTGCTGCTTCCGAATGAGGACATCCAGTTCAAAGTTTCGGGAAATTATGCCGTGCAGATCTACAACGAAGACATCCCCGACCAGATAGTCCTTACCGCTTGTTTTTCGGTTGTGGAACCGATGGTCGGCATTTCGGCCTCCGTTAGCGGAAATACGGATATCGATACGAACCAGACTCACCAACAGGTAAGTTTCACGGTCAATAACAAAAACTTCCCGATACCTTATCCGCAAACAGACCTGAAAATACATGTCTATCAGGACAACCGGCGCGATAATGCCGTATCAGGGCTTCAACCGACGACTATTCTTGAAAATCAGATTGGTTACACAAACAACCGCAGTCTGATCTTCTCTGCCGGAAACGAATACCGTCGCATGGAATTTTTGAGTACGAAATATAACGGGATGCACATAGAAAGCATTTCGTACCACAATCCTTATTATAATGTAGAACTAATGACCGACCATAAGCGCAGCGACCAGACCTATCAGTATGATCAGGATCAGGACGGCCGTTTCTTTATCCGTTGCAGCAGTTGTGACGACCCGGATACGGAAGCGGATTACTGTATCGTGCATTTCGCTTTGGCCTGCGATCCGTTCCTTGACGGAAATGTCTATCTGAACGGCGAACTGTTCCACAATGTCCTCGACGAAAAGAGTAAAATGGGATATAACTTTGAAACCCACCAGTACGAAAAAGTAGTACTCCTGAAACAAGGAAGTTATAATTATCAATACCTATTCGTGCCCAACGGCAGCACAGTCGGAGAAACCGGCCCGATAGAAGGTAATTATTACCAGGCGGAAAACGAATACACCATTTACGTCTATTACCGTCCTATGGGAACGCAATATGACCGTTTAATCGGAGTCACAAGTGTTAAAAACGCAATGCAGGTATTTTAAAACCTGCATTGCATTCTTATTTTTCCTTCTTCCGTTCATAATTTATCCCAGCTTTCCTTGCCTGTGAGTGTTGAAACTGACGGGCAATTTTATATTCGCAACCTTCTTTCAGCAAATACGAACCGGTTTGCTTAAACCAGAAACCGACATCCGCCTCCATACATTGCCGGCGGATATCCAGCACCCAGTCATAATTGCATATACGGGCCTCTTTACCGGATTCCCCGCCGGCCACCACCTGTTCCACCCAATCTCCCAGTTCACCCCTGAAATCAATGGGACCGAGAAGCGGTTCGCAAATAATGATTTTATGTTTTATCGGAGCTGCTTTATAGATAGGCAGGCGATAATCTATCCGGTCCTGATTTTCCATAGTACAACAAATAGTTACATGGTCATAGCCATCTCCCCAGTCATCCGGAAGACATTCATGCAACCGGTCGATCCGTTTGGTAATAAACAGAAAATCAAGATCCCGCCGCGTCCGTATCATTTCCCAGACCTCGGCACGCCATTCATCCGCATCTTCAACCAGAAAATCGGAAGTGAAGCAGGTATAAACAAGGTTTCCCGAAGGAATCTTATAGGTCTTATTCTTTTTCTGCTGCAAAGGCAAATCAAACTTTTCCGTTTTTGCGACGACAGAACTGTCTTTACCATATTTACCGTCGGTACGATAAACATAGCAATGCCGGCATCCTTCACTCAATTTGTGACAGCCGTGCCAGGGATTCCATATAGATGCTTTTTGGCTCATCCTATCCTTTTTATACCTTAATAAAATCAGCACGAAAGTACTATATTTTACGTCCTCTGCCAACAAGAAACAAATAAATACCACACTTAATTGACAGACAAGGACTTCACTGGATTTTCGTTTGCCGTCCGCCAGGTTTGCAGGGTAACAACAAAAACCGTTAGTAACAGGATGGAGAAGAACGATACCACATAAACCATCCAGTCAAGCGGAACTTTATATGCAAAATTCTTCAACCATTCGCCTGCCAAATAGACGGATACAGGTACAGAGATAACAAAACTCACGATCAGCACCATCAGATACGTCCTGTTAAACCGGTATAAAACATCTTTTACGGTCGCACCGAGTACTTTCCGTATCGCAATCTCCCTACGCCGATATTGTGTTTCAAATAATACCAATCCCAAAATACCCGACAAAGAGATCAGGACAGAGGCAAGACATGAGGCGGAAACAATCCGTCCGGTATGTATTTCATCCCGGTAAAGTTGCCTGATAATCGTTTCATAATACTCTATTTCAACAGGATAAGCAGGATCGATCTCTTTAAATGTTTGCCGTATATGCTCTGTCGCCTTTTCCATATCCGCCCCTTGCCTTATCTTTATACAGGCAACCGGCATGCCGGCATTCTTTTCATTAATGACGAAAGCCAACGGGTAAGCACCGGTCCGCAAAGAATTTATCTTCAATTCATCTGTAATACCGATAACAATCCCTTTATCCTTCCAGTAGGTAATAAGCCTGTCCCCGACCTCCAGTCCGTATTCTTCTTTCGCTTTCCGGTTAAAGACGAATAATAAACCCTGTGACTGCCGGTCTTCCCGGCGGGGACACCTTCCTTCCATTACCGGGATATCCATCACCGACAGGAAGTTGGGCGAAACATTCAAATAATGAAAATACATCATTTCGTTATTCTTTTCTGCACCGCCGCCCCGGTATAACTCTTCAGCACCGACCTTTGCGGAAGAGAATGCGACATCTTCAATACCGGAATATTTCTTCAATTCATTCGTAAACAGGTCGATCTTCCCGACCGTTTTCCCATTCAGCACAACTACTGCAATACGGTTTTTACCATATCCGAATGAACGGGATTCCATATATCTGTTCTGCTGATAGATCACAAATGCCAGAATAACCAAAGTAAAAGAAATTACATATTGGATACCTATAAGCATTTTCCTTAATGCCAAACCTTTGGGAGACAATCCATAAGAGCCTTTCAATGCCATCTGCATGGAAATGGAAGTGGCGCTAACAGCCGGATAGATACCCGCAATCAATCCTACCGCCAAAGACAAAGAAACCAGCCGCAAGAGAACCGGTATATCAAGAGACAAGTTCAACAATACAGCCGGCAGACAAGCCACCAGCGAAATCACAACGGATTCAAACAGTTGGGCGCAGCGCAGCCTGGCAACCGATGCCCCGGCAATCTTCCGGATATTGATGCTTTTAATCCGGTAAGGTATAAGGGCCACCGAATAGTTGATATAATTGATCATCGCAATCAACGCCACCAGAAAAGCCACCATCAGCATCCGGTTCATGTTTTCTTTCTTTCCTGATTTGATAAACTTCATCTGGGAAGTGACCGGCTCATAATAGATATCCGCCAGGTTCGTCAGCTTGACTTCCGCTTCTTTATAGTCCGGTGCATCTTCCACATTGAAACAACGGGCAAAAGCGGAACATATCTCCTTCTTATCCGCTCCCTGAGTGACAAGGATATAACAGACATAGGTATAATCATCCCATGATTCATACTGGTAAGAGGGACTAACTGTCGTATAAACAGCATTTGCCAACTGACTATTTTCCGGAAAATCTTTATAGACACCTCCTACGGTCAATGATTTCCTGTCTTTCGTCCAGATATTTCCTTCTGCCGTCAATTGTTTTCCGACAACCGAAATACTCCCGAATATCCTGCGGGCCAGACTTTCAGGTATCAGGCACATCTCCGGTTGCTTCAAACAATCGGGAGTCCCCTCGCGGAAAACAAAATCAAATATCCCGGTGATATCCGGAGAGCAAGTTTGTACCGTTTCTTTGAAACCTGTCTGGTTTCCGTTGACATCGGTTGTAAAATAACATTCTCCGATAAAGGGGTTGATCAACGTACTTTTCTGTATATAAGGAGAAGTAGACACAAAAGCATCGATCAGCAATCTGGAATGTACGGACCATACAGATGCAGGGGTTTTACAGTCTACCCTGTAAATATGATCCACTTGGGGATGGAACCGGTCAAATTTATTGGCAAAATCAACCTGTGCATAAATCGTTGCAAAAACGATATAGGCAATCGCCAATCCCATAATATTCAGTATGGCTGCTGTTTTATTGAATCGTAGTGCGGAAATAAAATTCCTGTATATGGCATGCATAATAAATTGTTTTAGTTTGTATTTCAGGTAATAAAGCAACTAGATGTATCCACCGGATACACCAAACGTTTCCCCTGCCAGACAACAGCAGGGATTCAAATTTTTCCTGAAACAGATTTAATTAAGCATGCAGCAAAGGGTGAAGCAGGAATACCGCTTCTGCCAAAGGAATATTTTATATCGTAAGAAGACTTTTTCCTGATCAAAAAGTTTGTGCAGGCACAGTCTGCTTGAAAGACTGACAATTAATAATACAGCCGGGATCAACAACAGAATGAACCAGTCAAGATTATTAAATAATACGGGGACCGGTTGGATATCACGAATCAGAAAAACGGCAGGCTGAATTGCTTGTTCCCGAAAATCTGAAAGATTAACCTCCTGAGGGTTTTGAACACACGATGCCTTCTTCTCTGCAATGATTTGCAGCGTTACAAAAGAGAAAAGGCATAGTAACAACACTTTCAGGAGTTTCATATTGTTATTGTATTCAATATTGAAAAGGTGAACTCACAATCTGTAATTCAATTAACAGATAAGACAAATATACAAAATATACATCAATGTATAATACAACAATGTATATTTTTTGCAGAATAGCCATTTTAATGGAACACGGACGACGCGGAACACGCGGAGAATCACAGAAAAATAACATCATCCGGTTCTTTATTATTTCGTCTATACAATATGTTTTAGGGATAAAAAAAGTATCTTTGTAGAAGTAGTAATACATAAAACTCAATAGTATGGAAACGATTCTTTTATCAACAGCGGATAATAATGTTCAGGCTAGCCTGTTACAAAGCGCGTTAAGAAATGAAGGTATAGAATCTTTTCTCAGGAACGAACATCTTTCTACGGTATTCGGGAATATTCCGGGATTCCAGATCGAGATTTATGTTTTTGAGAGTGATTATGAAAAAGCGAAAGAAGTCTTGAAGAATGGATTTCCGGAACTTGTGGGAGATGAATAAACAGTTTCTTTATACTTCAGCTATAACGGCGATACTGATTGCTATTTTATTGACGATCGTGCAGGTCGTTCCTGAAAAACCATTGCTGCTATCGGAACGGCTTATGCCATCCGCAGGATGGATACAGGTTGGTATCGCCATTATTTACGGGGCACTGCTCAGTTATAAAATGCAGGATCGGAAAGAACGTCCCAAATGGCGAGTCCGGGCCTGGTTGCTTTTTTCTATTCTTTTCTTCGGGCAGTTATTTTTAGGCGTAACTGTCGATTCTGTCTTTCTGATGACCGGAAAGCTGCATTTACCCGTTCCGGCAATCATACTGGCCGGCCCGATTTACCGGTTGGAGGGATTGTTTATGCCGATACTTTTCCTGAGTACATTGCTACTTTCGGGACCAGCCTGGTGCAGCCAGCTTTGTTATTTCGGGGCATTTGATGCATGGAGCGCAAAAGGGAAGACAGAAAAGAATGTTTTTCGCTATCATAAGCAATTGCGTTACAGTGTATTTTTTCTGGTAATAGCAGGGGCTATTGCATTACGGTTATCCGGGGCAAACGGATGGACAGCAACGGTTGCCGGACTGATTGTCGGGATTATCGGACTGGGTATCATGTTGATACTATCACGCCGGAAGAAAAAGATGATCCATTGCAGTAGTTATTGTCCGATAGGAACACTGGTGTCTTTTATGAAGTACCTCTCTCCTTTTCGGGTAAAACTCAATACAGACTGTACACACTGCATGGCTTGTCTGAAATCATGCAAATATGATGCGTTGCACAAAGAAAATATAGAAAAAGGAAAAATCGGTTACACCTGTACTTATTGCGGCGACTGCCTCTCCGCCTGTAAACATGGAGGACTGGAATATCGTTTCTTCAGATTGCGTCCGGCTACTGCCGAACGCCTTTGGATTATTATTACAGTCGTTTTACATACCTGTTTTCTGATGATTGCACGTATCTGACTGGTAAACAGGATTCCCCGCCACATAAGTGGCAACTATATTACGGTCATCCCCCAACGTCTGGATGCCGAACAATTTATTTTCAAGATTCCATTTCCCCTTACGTTCAAGATAATCTTTCCGCATTTGCTGGGAAGGAGTAGCCGTAGAATCAACTACAATAAAATCAGCATCCCTGCCCTGGTCGAAACTGCCTATCTTATCATCCAGTTTCAAGGCTTTAGCCGTACCGCGCGTGCATTTATATAATGATTCGAATACAGACATAGGATACCCGTTCAGTTGTTGTACTTTATAGGACTCTCCCATGGTCCGGAATAAGGAGAAAGATGTGCCGGCACCAACGTCTGTAGCCAGTGTCGTTTGGATATTGATCCGGTTGGCCTGTTGCATATCGAACAGGCCGCTTCCCAGAAATAAATTTGACGTGGGGCAATGGGCTATTATCGCTCCAGCCTCGGCCATTCGGCGACATTCAGAATCGGATAGATGAATGCAATGGCCGAATACAGAACGTTCGGTAACTAATCCTGCCCGTTCATAAACTTCCAGATAGTCAGAACATTCCGGAGACAATTCAAGGGCTGAATCTATTTCATTCCGGTTTTCCGACAAATGCGTTTGAATGTAAGTATCGGGATATTCTTCATGCAAACGAGCGGCACTAATCAATTGACCATGAGTGGAAGTAATAGAAAAACGGGGAGTAATCACATAAAGATTACGTCCTTTTTTATGCCAGGCTTCGATCAGCTCCCGGCTATCAGCCTCCCCGCTTTCTTCAGTATCCATCAAAGACTGCGGTGCGTTACGGTTCATCAGGACCTTACCGGTCAGCATTTGCATGTTATATTCGGAAGCAACCGAAAAGAGAGCATTAACAGATTCTTTATGAACCGTAGCATAAGCCATACAGGTCGTAGTGCCGTTGCGAAAAAGTTCATTTACAAAGAAACGGGCTACCCGTCCGGCATATTCAGAATCTCCAAAAGCCTCTTCCGTGGGATACGTATATTCGTTCAGCCAATCGAGTAGCTGTTTGCCATACATACCTATCATTTCCGACTGAGGATAATGGATATGTGAATCGATCAGGCCGGGCATCAGTAATTTCCCGGAATAATCAGTAACTAATGCCTCCGGATAACGCTCTTTTATATTTTCATAAGCTCCGGCTTCTATGATTTTTCCTCGATAGACCACCAATGCCCCGTCGGGATAATAACTATAAGATTCATCAAACTTCAGGGGAGAATCCTTAAAATAAAAGACTTCACCTTTATACAAATATACCGTTTCATCCATCTTCATTCCTTACTTTTATCAAATCAACAGATAATATAACAATGTAACATCAAAGGTAAGAAAATTGTTAGAATCCGACTAAAAGTAGAAATAACTACATTAGAAATAATAAATCGACTCTTTGCCCTTGATGAAAATTAATAAGGATAAACTAAAATAAGAGATGGATTATCATTGGTTGAAATATTATTAATATGTATATTTGCAACTGAAAAGGCTTTTGATTTGAAGCCTTGCGTTGCGTGTGATATTTGTGCGATTAAGTGAAAATCGGCTAAATTTTCTCAAGTCTTCAATGCACAAAGAAGGCCCCGCAACCCTTTACCGGATATACGTGTTATCTATGCTGCTGTTGTAGTATGGATATACTGTTGTATACAGATAAAGGGGGGCGTGCGGCTGACTTTTATTGGGGACTGGGTTTTTAGCCGAACCTTCACTTACGTAAAAGTTCAGTCCGCCGCCCTTTCTTTTTTATGAAAGGACCACTCTACTCTTATAACATCATCTAACACCCGCATATTTTAAGGACAAATATGTTTTATTTATAACCCTACTAGTATGCCAACACGTATTACTATTGAACAAGCCGCCCAACTGACCGGTTTCCCGGCAGAAGAGATTCGAAAATGGGCCGATTCCAGAAAGATAAACTCTTATTCGTTTAAAGGCGGTGAACCCTTAGTCGATGTCGGAAACTTGAATCGCTTCATTTCCTGTATCGAACATCTGGGAATACAAAAACTCTATCTGCAACTGATCATTCAGGACAAAGAGGAAGAGGCCAACGAAATCATCGCCCGCTACGACGACTATCTTTTCAGCCTGCGCACTGCCACCACGATCTCTCCCCTGCTTAAAGTAATAATTGCCGAACTATCCTCCTTTATAGAAGACAAAAAGGCACGCTATATATTCAACGAAATAACGGGAGGCGCAAAGATACAGGACGTTGCCGAGCGTTGCGGAATGACGTACGACGGTATGTGTCAGCGGTATAAAACCATCGTATCCCACCTGGTATCAGATACCCGTTTTATGCTTGAATATCAGAAGACAATAACCAACCAGGAACTGGAGATAGAACGCCTGGAACTTGAAAACAGAAATTTGGAGTATGAACTGAACCGGTTGTATAAAAAAGGACTTAAAGCGGGTTTGCAGTTTACTATCTCCCAATCATTGATTCATGTCCCTTTGGATGCAGCCCGGCGCCTTAATAAACCACTTACAGACCTGACCCTCTCTCCCTATATCCGTAAAGTGCTCGAAGAACTACATATAGAAACAATGGAAGATCTGTTGCGCTATATGGAAACAACCGGCCTCGATTCCCTCTTGGACATTCATGGATTTGGAATACTCGGCCTGGAACAGCTCAAATTCCAGTTGGAGAAACACCGGATACTGGATAAGAACGGCTATTCAGACCTCTACCAATATCTCGTAAGCGATCCGGATATGGATCGGTTCGACTCGGATGCTTATGAACACAGCTATCAAAAAGATGAAAAGCATTTTTCATAACTATCATAAATATAAAAGAACTATCATACTATCATATCTTTATATAATACACCTATAATCAATATGTTATCCTATGATAGTTCCTGTTTTCAACTATCATTTACCTATCATACAACTATCATAGTATTATCCTGAAACCCAATATATGCTTCTTATTTTACTGAAGTATATGACTTATTTTCAGGGGAGTAGTTACTTATGTTGTTCGAGACCCGGGTGTCGACAATGTTGAGACCCGGGTCTGGGCACAGTCAACATCCGGGTGTAAAACAGGCTGAAAAGGGCATCTTGAGAACAAAAAGTATGTATTCCTGTGAAATTAGTCTATATATTCTCGCAAAACATATAGAAGGGAAAGCGATATATAAGTGCAATTATATCCTATTTGCAAAGCCTTTTTTAGGTCCTAAACAAGGTCTGTTTAGTTAAAATATAGTTCAAATGATGGTTTTATGACAGTATTATGATAGTTAAAAATGGCAACTATCATAAAATAATATATTGATTATATGTGCATTATATAAAAATATGATAGTATGACAGTACATTTGATGAAACATTATTATGAAGTTCCAATCTGGAGAGGAAGCCGGGAGGGGGATTGTTAAAGCTAGTCAATAAAACAAGCCTTATTACAGGTTCATTTGCCGTCTGCTTCAGCTGACGGCAAATGAACCTGTAATAGTCAAGTAACTCTGACTATGGTGGTTGCATAACAGGAGCTATTATTATTAATAACTCCCGTTTCTTTTATTTTCAGTTTCTTACCAGCAAGGCATCCGCCACTTCTCCCGCTATTTCATCATCCCGTAAAACTTTCAATAAGGATAATCCAAATTCGAATACAAAACCGGGGCCCTGGCAAGTTATGATATTTCCATCTTGCTCAACACCATTATCGGTAGGGATGGCTCCTATCATAGTCGGTTCGAAGTTCGGGAAACAAGTTGCCTTACGTCCTTTCAATAATCCTAAGCCGCCTAAAACCATAGGTCCTGCACAGATTGCTCCCAGAATTATATTTTCTTTATGCTTTTCCAGTATAAGTTCTTTCAGGCGGGTACAAGTATTCAGATGATTGCTTCCCGGAATGCCTCCCGGAAGAATTAAAGCATCTGCCGCACTAAAATCGGCCTCTTCAAACAGGTAATCTGCTATCACCGGGATATTATGCGCCCCCATTACCCGGGTTTCACCGTTAATCGAGATGGTAGAGACTCTGACACCTCCCCTACGTAAAATATCGGCTGTGCCTAACGCCTCTATTTCTTCAAATCCTGTAGCCAGGAATATAAACGCTTGCTTCATATTATATTATTTTTTATTGAGATAATACTTGATCTTATATTTCAACAATGGAATATCTACGGGTTTCACCAGATAATCATTAAACCGGCAACATTTCGCTTTCTCTTTTTCTTCATCAAATGCAAATGCAGAAAGAGCCAAAACAGGAATATCCGAAGATAATTCACGTATTTTACAAGTGGCGGCGTAACCGTCCATCACCGGCATTTTTATATCCATCAAAATAATATCCGGCTTGTAATCCTTAAACTTCTGTACGGCAATCTGTCCGTTTTCTGCATAAATCAGACGATAATGTTGCTTTAAGACTGCTTGCAGCAAAAGATAATTTTCCAACACATCTTCTGCGATCAATACCGTATACTGCCCCGGAAGAGCATCCGGAATGATCTCCATAGGAATTTCACTACCAGCTTCTTTCTTTTCAGACTCTTCCGGAACAGCTAATGGCAGCGTAAACCAGAATGTAGACCCTTTGCCCAATTCCGACCGAAGACCTATTTCTCCGCCTAACTTTTCTATGATCATCTTACAGATAGACAGTCCCAAGCCGGTCCCTTGCCTGAAATCATCCAATTTCACAAACCGCTCGAATACAGATGCCTGCTTCTCCTTATCGATGCCAATCCCGGTATCAGTGACAGATACCCGGACAAAATCTCCTTCTATCTCATACGACAAAGAGACAAATCCCTGGTTCGTACATTTTATAGCATTGGATAAAAGATTCAGCAATACCTGTTCAATACGCTGCGTATCTGTCCGTAACCTGACAGAAGGCAACATATCCCCATTATACAGCAATGCCACATCCGAAGTCATTTTCAACGATTGTGAAATATAAACCTCCTGGCAGACATCTTTCAGATCCACCCACGACATATTATAATTCAACGTCCCGGATTCTATCTTGGCAAAATCCAGAATATCGTTGATCAATTGGAGCAACAGGTCACTGTTATTATTAATAATTGTAAGATACTCCTGTTGCTCACTGGCATTATCCGTTTCGGTAATCAACCGGGAGAAGCCTACTATCGCGTTCAATGGCGTACGGATCTCATGGCTCATATTAGCGATAAAGGCATTCTTCATTTTATCCGCCTCCTGTGCCTTGATCAGATCCAGTTCATTTTGCCGCTGTTCCGTAATATCCCAAAGCATAGCCAATAACAAAGGAGAAGCTCCCGGGTCCGGGTTGGTTATCAATAAACGGATGATGTTCACAATACGGATTTCCCCGTTCGGTTTCTCATATTCAACCACCGATTTATGGATTCGTCCGTGGTTGATCGTTGAATAATCTTCCGTACGGATTTCATGTGCCCTTCTCGGATCAGAAAACAAATCAAAGTCTGTCTTACCTAACACCTCGGAAGATTTAACCCCCATAAAGTCTTCGGCCGCCTGATTGAAGTAAATATATTTAAAACTGTCGAAAACATCTTTTACGGCTATAACGACAAAGATATTTGACAGAATAGTATTCATTAAGATATTCAGGAAATTAATTTTACGCTGGTTAAGAAGATTTTCGCTCATTTTCTCTATCTCGGCATTCTTCATGACTGATGCTGCCAAATCTGTCTCCAACACTTTAATGCGCTGGATCAGTTCTTCTTTTGAAAGGTTTTCGTACATGTTCATATATTAGAAATCAAGGTTTATAATTGTAACTTACTGTTGGAGGCAAATGTAAAGATATTTTTTCAGGAACCTTAGAAAATCAACATTTAATTTACCTGTTTTTATAATTTTGAGCAAAAATGCTGCATCTAATCAAAATAAAAGATACATTTGCAGTCTAATTTCATGAATTAAACACAATATAATACGAAAAAGCTATGATGTATTGGCAGAAAGATATTGAGACGATGAGTCGTGAAGAACTGAATAAACTACAGTTGGAACGACTGAAACAAACAATAGAATTAGCCGGACACTCTCCTTTCTACAGCAAAGTTCTTAAAGACAACGGCATAACGGCAGACAGCATCCAGTCATTGGATGATCTGCAAAAAATTCCGTTCACAACGAAAGACGACCTGCGTAATAATTATCCGTTCGGAATGGCGGCTATTCCTATCAAGGATTGCGTAAGAGTACATTCTTCCAGCGGTACAACCGGAAATCCTACCGTCGTATTACATTCGGCAAAGGACTTGGACCAATGGGCCAATCAGGTGGCACGCTGCATGTATATGGTCGGTTTACGTGATACAGACGTTTTCCAGAACACCTCCGGATATGGTATGTTCACCGGTGGTTTGGGATTTCAATATGGCGCAGAAAGACTTGGAGCATTAACTGTTCCTGCCGCCGCCGGTAATTCCAAACGCCAGATCAAATTTATTACTGATTTTGGAACGACCTGCCTGCATATTATTCCCAGCTATGCCACTCGCCTGGCTGAAGTAATGTATGAAATGGGACTGGATCCGCGCAAAGACACCAAACTGCACACGGTTTGTATCGGTGCCGAACCTCACTCGGAAGAACAACGCAAACGCATCGAACAACTGTTGGGTGTAAAAGCATATAACTGTTTCGGTATGTCTGAAATGAATGGCCCCGGTGTTGCATTCGAATGTACGGAACAAAACGGATTACATATCTGGGAAGATTATACGATTGTGGAGATTGTAGATCCCCAGACATTACAGCCTGTTCCGGAAGGGGAAGTAGGCGAACTGGTATTAACGACAATCAATCGTGAAGCCATGCCGCTGTTACGTTACCGTACCCGTGACCTGACCTGCATTATCCCAGGTGAATGTCCTTGCGGAAGAACGCATAAACGTCTGGCCCGCTTCAAAGGACGCAGTGACGATATGATCATCCTGAAAGGCGTGAATCTCTTCCCGATCCAGATCGAAAAGATTTTAATGCAGTTCAAAGAACTGGGAAGCAACTATCTGATCACTCTCGAAACGGTTAACAACAGTGACGAAATGCTGATCGAAGTAGAACTGAGCGACCTGTTTACCGACGATTACAGCGTCTTGCAACGTCTTGCAAAAGACATTACCCGACAGCTGAAAGATGAATTGCTGTTGACCCCGCGTCTGAAACTGGTAGCCAAAGGCTCATTGCCCGTTCAGGATGGTAAAGCCGTAAGAGTAAAAGACTTGCGTAAGTTCTGTTAAAACAATTGTTCAACAAATAAAAGATACAGCTATGACAGTAAATCAAATTTCTATTTTCCTGGAGAATAAATATGGAAAGCTAAGTGAAATCCTGGCTCTGCTTGCTGAAGAAAATATACGGATCATTGCTGCTACTGTTGCGGATACGTCTGAATATGGTATTCTGCGTATTATTGTAAGCGATCCGCAGAAAGCATACAAGATATTGAAAAGCAACAATGTAAGTGCAAATCTGACAGACGTGCTGGCTATCGTGACTAACTCTTGTGCCGGAAGTTTTGCACAGGCATTGACACATTTTACAAAAGCCGGTCTGAGCATAGAATATATGTATTGTTTTTCACTGAATGACAAATCGATCCTTATTCTTCGTACCAATAACCGGGAAGCAGCCCGTGAAGTAATCCGTCGTCAGAATCTGGAATGCATTTGCGAAAGCGACTTGATGAAATTATAATATTATTTATCGTGGGGAGGTTTACAACAGCCTCTCCACCCTAAAAACAAATAACAAATGTTCGGAATAGAAGATCCCGGTATCTGGTTAGCCTACCTGTTAGCCTTCGTGTGTTTAATTTTTTCTTTATGGTTCGGAATTACCAATTGGAATAAAGGAGATAAAGAGAGTGATAACCCTAAACAACCTGATAAATGAGTACCCTTACCCTTGGAATTGTTGTTATCCTTTATATGTTTGTCATTGCCTGGTTAGGGTATATCGGATATAAACAGACAAAAAATGCCAGTGATTATCTGCTAGGAGGAAGAAAAGTCAATCCTATCATCATGGCCCTCTCCTATGGAGCTACATTTATTTCTGCATCGGCTATCGTGGGTTTTGGCGGTGTCGCAGCTACTTTCGGTATGGGTATCCAGTGGCTATGTCTGCTGAATATGTTTATGGGAGTGGTCGTAGCCTTTATCTTCTTCGGTAGAGGAACCCGTAAGTTAGGAGAACAGCATAATGCGCGCACATTTCCACAATTATTGGGAATGCACTATAAATCGCGGAGTATACAGATATTTATAGCAACTATCATTTTCATAGGAATGCCATTGTATGCGGCCGTTGTCATGAAAGGAGGCGCTGTTTTCATCGAACAGATGTTCCATATCGACCTGCATCTGGCTTTATTGATATTTACTTTGATTGTGGCTGCTTATGTAATTACCGGTGGTATAAAAGGCGTTTTATATACAGATGCCTTACAGGCTGTGATTATGTTCGGCTGTATGTTATTCCTTTTATTCTGGTTTTACAAAGTCATGGACATGGGCTTCATTGAAGCGAATCAGAAATTGACGGAGATTGCCCCGCTTGTCCCCGACCGTTTCAAAGAGTTGGGACACCAGGGATGGACGGCGATGCCGGTCACCGGTTCTCCCCAATGGTATACCTTGGTCACATCGCTTATCTTAGGTGTCGGACTAGGTTGCCTGGCACAGCCTCAGTTAGTTGTACGTTTCATGATGGTGGAAAGTACCAAACAGCTGAATCGCGGAGTGCTTATCGGCTGCGTGTTCCTGATTGTAACCGTAGGAGCCATTTACCATGTCGGAGCATTGTCGAATCTGTTTTTTATGAAGACGGAAGGAGTTGTCGCTTCGGAAGCCATCAAAGATATGGACAAAATTATCCCGTTGTTTATTGACCGTGCAATGCCGGAATGGTTTGGTGCCGTCTTCATGCTTTGTATCCTGTCGGCCAGCATGTCCACACTGAGTGCACAGTTCCATACGATGGGAGCTGCATTCGGGGCGGATGCATTTCCGAACCTGGGACGCCGTAAAAATACAAACTCAACGATGGGAGTCCGCATCGGAGTTTTATGTTCTATCCTGTTGAGTTATATTATCTGCTATACGTTGAGTGCCGGTATTATAGCCAGAGGGACAGCCTTATTTATGGGTGTTTGTGCAGTCACATTCCTTCCCGCCTATTTCTGTGCATTGTATTGGAAAAAGGCGACAAAACAAGGAGCTTTAGCCAGTCTCTGGACGGGAGCATTGGCTAGTATGTTTGCCATGCTGTTTCTCCATAAGGCAGAAGCCAGCGCGGTTGGTCTGTGTAAAACATTGACGGGAAAAGATGTGCTGATCGATACATACCCCTGGTTTGCGATAGATCCTATTCTATTTGCTCTCCCGTTGTCTGTTATTGCTATTGTCGTTGTCAGCCTGATGACGCAGGAAAAGACTAATAAGATATAATATGGAATACATTAGTATTTATTGCATGTTAGAAAACATATATTAGCATTTTAACTATTGCTACTTATGAAAAGATCCGTACTTTTGTACTGTGGTTTTTTCATAATAGTATTAGATTTAAGGTTAACAAAGTTGGTTAGGGCTTGTCGTGAGACAGGCTTTAATTTTTTATAGACCTCTCCTATTCCATACTTTTTTTAATCGACCTCTTATTTTACATGACTATTAATCCTAATTTCCTACCTTTGCAACAAAAAAGATGATCAAATACTTTTGTTTACTTCTGCTGATTCTATGCAGCTGCAATAATGGGAAAAAGGAGAATGATGTGCTTCATGTGGCTGTCCTTCGCGGACCTTCCGTTATTGCTTTTGCAAAGATGATGGAGGATTCGCCGGAGATAGGAGGTAAACGGTTATCTGTAGATATAGTCGACTCCCCGGAACTGATGCAGGCATTATTAATAAAAGGGAAAGCGGACCTGGCTGCCCTTCCTATGATTAATGCAGCCAATCTTTATAATAAAGGATTGAAATATTCCTTACTCGGATGCCCTGTCTGGGGAAATCTGTATCTTGTCGAAAAGCAAGGGATACGGAATCAATCACCGGAAACAGAAACTTTATATGTCTTCGGTGCAGGTACAACTCCCGATATCCTGACCCGCTACTATTTACATCAAAAAGGATTATCTTATTCTTTGAATTATTCGTTTACTACTCCCGGTGAAATAAGCCAGGGATTGCTAGCCGGACAGATTCAGACGGCTGTCCTGGCAGAACCGTTTCTAAGCGTGATACTTCGGAAAGACAGTACTTTATCGATAAAAACGAGTCTTAACAATCCGGACAGTACCTCTCCGGGATTTGCCCAGACCGCGATTGTCTATGCACCTTCGTTAAACGATAAAAGAACATTGCTGGATAGCTTATTAAATGAGTCCTGTCAGTTTGCCGTCAGTCAACCTCAAAAAGTAATAGAGATTCTGGATAGCCGCAATATATTTGCCCCGGGAGTACTCACTCCGGAAAGCATAGAGAGATGCCGTATTAACTATTTATCAACCGGAGAAGCCAAAGAAAGCATTCTCGATTTCCTTCGTCTGATAGAACAATATGAACCGAAAGCCATAGGAGGAAAACTTCCGGACAATGGCTTTATTTCAGGAGAACGATGAAAAAAGGATTTATCTCATGTGTGTCAGTCTGCTTGCTGCTGCTTGTCTGGCAGTTAGTAGCCTCTTCAACGGACCAGCCGGAATTGATTCCGTCCGTTCCGGAGCTGATAAAAGCCTTATTTCAGTTATTCGGTACCGATACTTTTTATAAAAGCATATCAGCTACCATCCTGCGCGGTATTTCCGGCATCATTCTATCATTGGGAGCCGCGGTGATGACAGCTTTCTTATTTGCCCGTTACGAATTACTTTATGAGTTATTCCGTCCCCTGCTGACAATCATGCGCTCTGTTCCGGTCATCTCTTTTATCTTATTGGCTTTAATCTTTCTTGACCCGGAAGGAATACCGTTAATAATTGCTTTTCTGACCATGTTCCCTTTATTAACGGAAAACCTGACGAAAGGAATCATTAGTCTGCGGCCCGGACTTTCCCTAATGGCAGCCCAGTTCAAAATCAGTCGCAAAAACAAACTGATACATATATATTATCCCCAACTGAAACCTTTTTTATTCAGTGGACTGGCGTCTGCTACCGGATTCGGCTGGCGTGCCATTATTATGGGCGAGGTACTTTCACAATGCGCCTTCGGTATCGGCGGGGAAATGAAACGTGCACAGTTATTCATATCGGTTCCCGAATTGATAGCATGGACTGTTATTGCCGTTTTGATAAGTTTCCTGTTTGACAAAGGAATCAGCCGGTTGGCACTGGTTACATGGAGCATACAGTACAGCCATGGAAAACCGGAAAAGGAAGAACTTCCCCATCCTTGTCCTATAGAAGCAGCAGACGTTACATTTCAATATGACGATACCAAAGTACTATCGCATTTCTCATATACTTTTGAACCTGGCACCATTTATGGTATAAAAGCTCCGTCAGGAAGCGGAAAAACAACTTTACTGAATCTGCTGGACGGAACATTGAAACCAATCGAGGGAAAGATCATATCTCATCGGGAAGAAAAGTTTGCTGTTGTATTCCAGGAACCGGAACTACTGTCCCATTTAACTGTCCTGCAAAACAGTTGCCTACCGTTAGCATCGCTCTATAAACAATCTTATGCGGAACAGGAAGCATTAACAGCATTGAGAATGGTCGAGATGGAAACTTTCACGGAACGCTATCCTAACGAACTGAGTTACGGCCAGCAACAGCGCGTAGCCCTTGCCCGGGCATTGGCATATCCATCTACTGTTATGCTTCTTGACGAACCTTTCAAAGGATTGGACAAGCCACTCGCAATCCGCATCATCGACCGCATAATTGAACGACAAACAGAATATAAACGCACTGTCATCTTCACATCACACAATCAGGAAGAGATAGAGCGCTTTGCTTCCGTTATTATCCGGCTACCGATAATCAATTAACTTTTACGGGATTACAAGGAATTGAGAACCAGAACGTAGAACCTACGCCTTCCTCAGAATCAATACCTATCTCTCCGTTCAACATCGTTATAATTGTCTTACAGATAGACAATCCAAGTCCTGTCCCTTGTTTAAACCTATCCAGTTTGACAAACCGGTCAAAAATGGTAACCTGGTCCTCTTTCTTTATGCCGGTACCGGTATCGCTGACATAAGCATAAATGCCATTATCAGTCAAGCGATAACCATACCGTATCGTTCCTGCCGATGTAAATTTGACCGCATTAGACAAAAAGTTAGTCAACACCTGTGTAAGTCTTGTCTTTTCAGAAATGATACTGTAGTCGCTTCCGTCATTTTCAAAAACAACCTTTACCCCGGCATTTACCCGCCGTAAGAAAGCCGGCTCCTGCGGTTTGAAGATACTATTTAAACTGAAGTCTGAATAAATGAACTCCAACTTACCCGATTCTATCTTTGAAATATCGAGAATATCATCAATCAATTGCAACAGAAATTCATTACTCGATTCAATAATCTTCAGATATTCCTGTTTTTCTTCATCCGTTTCCGCCTGCGCCATCAAAGTAGAGAAACCGACAATCGCATTTAAAGGCGTACGTATTTCATGGCTCATATTGGCGATAAAGGCTGATTTCATCCGGTTACTTTCCTCCGCAAGACGCTTCGCCTGTACATCTGCTTCGTGGCGTTTATCCACCGTGATATCCCGCAGGATACCAATAGCTTTCAGGGGTTTACCGTCTTTACTATATTCATATACTTCACCGATTTTCTCCAGCCAGACATATTCTTCCGAAAAATAACGGCAACGGAAACTCAGGCGCAATGATTCTATCTCACCTTGGGCAAAGGCAGTCACAACATCCCGGTACATTTGCTGGTCGTCCGGATGGATTTTTTCAGTAAAACTTTCGTGGGAAATATAAGCATGAATCATTTCACCGTTCTCTACATGAGAAAGTTCCGCCGTTTCATTCACAACATCCCATATCCACGGATAGATACGGCCTGCCATACAGGATAAGGCCAGTCTTTTATTATTTTCATGCAGTTCTTCTTCAATTTGCCGTTGTTTGGTGATATCCCAGGACATACCCAATAGAAAAGGTGCTTTTCCTTCGCGGGGTACCAGCAATTTCATGGTATCCATAGAACGCACTATACCTTTGGGGTCGAGCATCTGTTCAACAAACCGTTGCATCTCTCCCGTTTGAAGCACCTTCTCATCCATATCCCTGAAAGACTGCGCTGCAACAGGGTCAACAAACAAATCAAAGTCCGTTTTCCCAACAACATCATTGTGAAAACGACCATATATCTGATTCATCATCGGGCTGGAATAAACATAACGGAAGTCATCTCCAGTATCCTTAACAAAGAAGAACATTGGTACTGAGTCTACTATGTTCGAAAGTAACCCGGATAAATCTTTATATTTTTGCTCCAATGCATTTTCTTCTGAATGCGCAAGTTCCATAACTTCAAAATTTATTATTTCACAAAAGTGTTGAAAATAAACGAGAGTAACAAATATTAAAAGAAAGAACTTCCCACAAAAGTAAAATAAACGGCAAAAGATTATCTTTGTAGGCTATAAATAGAAATGAAAGAATTATGACAACATTATTCCATTCACTTATCTCCCACTCTTTAAACATTCCGGCCGGACAAGTCGAAAGAACGATCGGGTTGCTTAATGAAGGGGCGACCATTCCTTTTATCAGCCGTTACCGGAAAGAAGTTACCGGAGGACTGGATGAAGTCCAGATCGGGAATATCAAAGACCAACTGGATAAGCTGACTGAACTCAAAAAACGAAAAGATACCATATTAAGTTCTATCGAAGAACAAGGGAAACTAACCTCTGAACTCAAGAAACGAATCGAAGATTCCTGGGATAGCACCGAGATAGAAGACCTTTATCTGCCCTACAAACCCAAACGGGTAACCAAGGCTGAGATTGCACGTAAAAAAGGGCTGGAACCGCTTGCCAAAATTATCATGATACAAAACGAACCGGATTTGCTGGCCCGGGTGAAGAGTTTTATCAAAGGAGAAGTAAAGAATGCAACAGAAGCCTTGCAAGGGGCACGAGATATTATCGCTGAATGGGTGAACGAAAATGAAGGGGCACGTAACGCCGTGCGTAATTCTTTTGCCCATACAGGGATTATTTCTTCTAAAGTTATTAAAGGAAAAGAGGAAGAAGGAGCCAAATACCGGGACTATTTCGATTTCAGTGAACCGCTGAACCGATGCAGTTCCCATCGTTTGCTGGCCCTCCGCCGCGGAGAAGCGGAAGGTATCCTCAGAGTCAGCATATCACCCGATGTCGATACTACACTCGACCGTTTGAAAAGACGGTTCGTAAAAGGGAACAGCGAAGTTTCCGATCAGGTAGCCAATGCGGTAGACGACTCTTTCAAACGTCTGCTGAAGCCTTCCATAGAAACGGAATATGCCAACCTGAGCAAAACGAAAGCCGACGAAGAGGCCATCCGTGTTTTTGCAGAGAACTTGCGGCAGCTTTTACTGGCACCGCCGTTAGGACAAAAGCGAGTGTTAGGTGTCGACCCCGGATATCGTACCGGATGTAAATTAGTCTGCCTGGATGCCCAGGGTAATCTGCTTCATAACGAAGCCGTCTATCCGCATCCGCCGCAGAATGAAAAGAGCAAAGCCGCAGCTAAAGTCTCTCAATTGGTGTCGACTTATGCCATCGATGCTATCGCTATCGGCAACGGAACTGCAAGCCGCGAAACGGAACAGTTCATTACCAATATCCGTTATGACCGGAAAGTACAGGTGTTCGTTGTCAGTGAGAACGGAGCTTCCATCTATTCTGCCTCAAAGATTGCCCGGGATGAGTTTCCTGAATATGATGTGACCGTACGGGGAGCCGTCAGTATCGGACGCCGGTTGATGGACCCACTGGCAGAACTGGTTAAAATCGATCCCAAAAGCATCGGAGTCGGCCAGTATCAACATGATGTCGACCAGAGTGCTTTAAAGAAAAGCCTGGACCAGACTGTGGAGAGTTGCGTAAATATGGTGGGAGTCAATGTGAATACGGCCAGTAAGCACCTGCTGACTTATATCTCCGGTTTAGGACCGACACTGGCACAGAATATTGTTGACTACCGAGCCGAACATGGGCCTTTCCAATCCAGACGTGAACTGTTAAAGGTGCCGCGTATGGGTGAAAAAGCGTTTGAACAAAGTGCCGGATTCCTTCGCATACAAGGTGGCAATACACCTTTGGACAATTCCGCCGTTCACCCGGAAAGTTATCCGATTGTGGAACAAATGGCCAAGGACTTAAAATGTACCATTGAAGAGCTGATTACCAATAAAGAATTAAAGAAGAAGCTCGACCTTAAAAAATATATTACAGAGAAAGTCGGTATGCCGACTCTGCTTGACATCATGGAAGAATTGGATAAACCCGGTCGTGACCCGCGCCAGGCTATCCAGGTCTTTTCTTTCGACCCTACCGTTAAAACGATAGAAGATCTGAAAGAAGGGCTAGTCTTACCGGGAATTGTGACCAATATTACGAACTTCGGTTGCTTTGTAGATGTTGGTATAAAAGAGAACGGATTGGTTCATATCTCGGAACTTGCCGACCGTTTTATCAGCGACCCGACACAGGTGGTTTCTATCCATCAGCATGTTAAAGTGAAAGTTTTGAGTGTAGACCTGGTCCGTAAACGGGTTCAGTTATCTATGAAAGGATTGTGATATGAAAATAAACAAAACAAATGTGGCCAGGCTGTTGGATAAAGCTAAAATAGCCTATCAGCTGGTTCCCTATGAAGTCGATGAAAATGATTTAAGTGCCACCCATGTGGCAGAGCAATTAGGAGAAAACGTAGAACAGGTATTCAAAACGTTAATCCTTCACGGAGATAAAAGCGGATATTTTGTCTGTGTTATCCCCGGAGCCGATGAAGTGGATTTGAAAAAGGCAGCCAAAGTGTCGGGCAACAAAAAATGTGAGATGATCCCGGTGAAAGAATTATTGCCTTTAACCGGGTATATCCGGGGAGGATGTTCCCCTATCGGAATGAAGAAACATTTCCCGACCTATATCCATCAGTCTGCCGGACAATATGATACTATATATATCAGTGCCGGACAACGAGGATTGCAGGTTCAGATAGCTCCGGATGATTTAATTCGTGAAGTGAGGGCCGAAATTGCAGATTTGATTGCGGAGAAAGAGCTGTGATGATAAAGCTAAATAAAAAAGAGAATGCAGGAAAAGCCAGCATTCTCTTTTTATTTAGGTAAACTGTATTTCTATAATTTAGAATTTCCGGAATATATACCTTTTCCCTTCGCTATTTAAAATCAGTTGCTTTCCGCTCAGTTTCTCTATAGAGAATGTACGTGTTTTAGACTTCCAGTCGGTATAAGACAAGAAATCTACCAAGCCTGCGTCTTCAGTCAATTCCAATTCCAACTGGTCTTCATCCTTTATCGTATTGAAGCCATATTGCAAAGCATAATCGTCTTCAGCCGGGATGTACACCTGATACATAAATAAAATATTCTGGAAATTATAAAATACCGTATCAGCCTGTATCACATCGCCATTAGCTTCCACTTGCTGTAATTGCCATTTGCCTTCCAACTTATGCTCCGTATCATTACTACATGCAGCCATCAAAATTGTGACAGCGGCTATCATCCAGTATTTCATTTTATTTATCATAACAAACCTTTTGTACTCGGTAATTCATATTTATAAATATCACGGCGTATAGCCATTTTTACAGAACGTGCCAAAGCCTTGAAAATACCTTCTATCTTGTGATGCTCATTCGTCCCTTCCGCCCTAATATTCAGGTTCATGCGGGCGGCATCACTCAGGCTTTTAAAGAAATGAAGAAACATCTCCGTCGGCATGTCGCCAACCATTTCACGATGGAACTCGGCATCCCAGACCAGCCAGGGACGTCCGCCGAAGTCGAGAGCCACACTGCACAGGCAATCGTCCATCGGCAAAGAATAGCCATACCGTTCGATGCCGCGCTTGTCGCCTAAGGCTTTCAGCAAGGCTTCACCCAGGGCAATCGCCGTATCTTCAATTGTATGATGCTCGTCAACGTCGAGGTCACCCTTTACACGTATAACCAAATCCATACCGGAATGTTTTCCTATCTGGTCCAGCATATGGTCAAAAAAGCCTAATCCGGTCGAAACCGCTGTCTTTCCGTTTCCATCCAGATTTACTTCTACGTAAATATCCGTCTCCTTGGTGGTGCGCTGCACAACGGCACGGCGTTCGCCGGCAAAAAGATATTCGGTAATTTTATCCCAATCATCCGTAATAAGTACAGGGGAAAGAGAAGGATTCCCGACCAGCAACCTGTCTGCCTCTTCATTCGAAGGACGCAGCCATATGCCTTTTGCACCCAGGTTTGCAGCCAGTTCCATATCTGTCAGGCGGTCTCCTATCACGTAACTGTTTGCCAGATCGTACTCACCGGCCAGATATTTACCCAGCATTCCGGTACGCGGTTTGCGGTTGGGAGAATTATCCTCCGGGAAAGAGCGGTCGATCAGCATGTCATCAAAGACAATCTCCTCGCCTTCCAATGTCTTCAGCATCTTGTTATGGGCCGGCCAGAATGTATCTTCCGGAAAAGAAGAGGTACCCAATCCGTCCTGGTTCGTCACCATGACAAACTCAAAATCAAGCTGTTTACGTATGAAGTATAAATTGCGGAATACTTTAGGATAGAACTCCAGTTTCTCCAGGCTATCCAGCTGGTAATCAACAGGAGGTTCTATCACCAATGTTCCGTCTCTATCGATAAAGAGAGCTCTTTTCATGCTTACAAACTTTTTAAAGCCTTCAATAAGGCATCGTTTTCTTCCGGTGTGCCGACAGTGATACGCAGACAGCCGTTACACAATGTCACATTATTCCGGTTACGTACAATAACGCCTTTCTTCACCAGTTTATTATATACGGAATCAGCTTTACCCACATTTACCAGGATAAAGTTTGCATCGGTCGGATACATTTTATGGACAATCGGCAGTTCCGGCAAAGCAGCCTGCAACCGGATACGTTCGGACATGATACGGCGCAACTGTTCCAACATCTGGCCTTCATTATTCAACAAGTCCAACGCCTGTTTCTGTGTAAGCACATTGACGTTGTAAGGATACTTAATCTTGTTCAGTATCGCAATAATTTCCGGAGAAGCAAAAGCCATGCCCAACCGGAGGCCTGCGGCTCCCCATGCTTTGGATAATGTTTGCAGAACTATCAGATTCGGGAATTTCTTCAGTTCGGGAAGGAAAGAAGGTTCTGCCGAGAAGTCGATATAGGCTTCGTCGAGTACGACTATTCCTTCAAAGTTCTTCAGTATCTTATATATTTCATCCCGGTTCAGGCTGTTTCCCGTCGGGTTGTTCGGCGAGCAAAGAAAGATTACTTTTACCCATTCGTCCACTTCTTCCAGTAATGCTTCCGCATCCAGTTCGAAATCAGGAGTTAAAGTCACTTTCCTGAAATCCACGTTGTTAACGTTGGAAGCTACTTCATACATACCGTAAGAAGGGGCGATACTGACAATCGTATCAATTCCCGGGTCGCAGAAAGCACGGATAACAAGGTCTATCGGCTCATCGCTGCCATTGCCCAGAAAGATGGAATTACGGTCTACATCTTTCAGTTCGGCAATCCGTTCTTTCAACTCCCACTGTAAGGGGTCGGGATAACGGTTATAAGGCTCGTTATAAGGATTCTCATTTGCATCCAGGAAAACAGATGCACTTCCGTGAAACTCGTCTCTTGCAGAGGAATAGGGTTTCAACGCCCAAATATTAGGTCTTACCAGGTCTTTTAAATCCATCATATTGTTTTCAATCTTATTGTTACTGCATTGCGGTGTGCATCCAGTTGCTCGTTACCGGCCATCGTCTGGATTGTGCCGCCTAAATTCTTAATACCTTCAGCAGTGATTTCCTGGAAGGTTATCTTTTTGATAAAGCTGTCCAGGTTTACACCGCTGTAAGCCTTGGCATAGCCATTGGTCGGAAGCGTATGATTCGTGCCCGAAGCATAATCGCCGGCACTTTCAGGAGTGTAGGGTCCCATAAAGACACTTCCCGCATTCTCTATCTGTTCAGCGATATGAGCGTAGTTCTCCGTTTGTATAATCAGATGTTCCGGGGCATACATATTCGTGAAAGCAATTACTTCGGGTTCGTCTTTCAGGACGATTATACGACTATGTTCCAATGCTTTTGCAGTAATATCCTTACGGGACAGTTCAGATAATTGCTGTTGGATGGCATCGACTACAGGAGATACGATACTTTCTGCCGATGTAACCAGCATAGCCTGGCTATCTGCTCCATGCTCTGCCTGTGAAAGGAAATCGGCGGCAATAAAGTCCGGATTTGTTGTTCCGTCGGCAATGACTTCCACTTCGGAAGGGCCTGCGGGCATGTCGATGGCAACGTCTTTCAGGCTGACAAGCTGTTTGGCTGCTGTCACGTACTGATTTCCGGGGCCGAATATCTTATAGACTTTGGGGACAGATTCCGTGCCGTATGCCATGGCTGCGATGGCCTGTATTCCTCCGGCTTTGAATATCTTGCTGACACCTGCCGTTTCTGCGGCAAACAGGATGGCCGGATGCACTTTTCCTTCCCGGTTCGGAGGAGTACATAGTACAATCTCCTTACATCCGGCGATATGTGCAGGAACCGCCAACATTAATACGGTTGAGAACAAAGGGGCCGTTCCTCCCGGGATATACAGGCCGACCTTTTCTATGGCAACTGCTTTCTGCCAGCAGGTTACTCCGGAGGTCGTCTCCACCTTTTGTCCGATAAAACGCTGGGAGGCATGAAACTTCTCAATATTTGCCTTTGCTATGCGAATAGCTTGTTTTAAATCTTCGGAAACAAGTTCGCGAGCTTCTTTTATTTCTTCTTCCGACACCTGAAGACCGGATAGCGTGACCTTGTCAAACTTCTCTTCGTAACGCTTAACGGCGGCATCCCCTTCGCTACGCACTTCATTCAATACAGTCCGGACCGTATCGAACAAAGTCGTAACATCCAAAGCCGGACGTTTCACCAAAGAAGGCCAGTCTGCTTTTGAGGGATATTTAATTACTTCCATATTGTTGTTTTGTTTATATTATTGTCAAAAATGAGACATCGATAGCCATGTGAAATACAAATTATCAGGAACGAACGAAAAAGACCTTATTTATTAATTGCCAGCCAATTACAGTTTCCTCGTAATTCCATGCTCAGGAAACTGTAGTTTCCTACCGAGGGAACGCGAATTTCCTGCTGAGGGAACTGTAGTTTCCTGCCTGGGAAACCGGAGTTTCCTCAGTAGGAAACTGACTCGACATTAAAGTATCATTTTCTCAATCGGGATAACGAGGATACCTTCGGCCCCGAGTGATTTCAGTTTACCTATAATTTCCCAGAAATGTTTCTCGGCTATGACAGACTGGACGGATACCCAATCGCCGTTAGCCAAAGGCGTCACCGTCGGACTCTTCATACCGGGTAATACTTCTATGATTTCATCCAACTTATCTTTCGGTGCGTTCAGCAATACATATTTCTTGCCTTCAGCGACCTGGATAGCTTCGAAACGGAATAACAGTTCATCAAGTATCGCCAGCTTTTCTTCCGACAAATTGTTGTTCGCAATCAGAAGCGCTTCGCTTTGCATAACCACTTCCACCTCTTTCAGGCGGTTGCTGACCAGCGTGCTGCCGGAACTGACAATATCGAAAATTGCATCTGCCAAACCAATACCCGGAGCTATTTCAACAGAACCGCTGATGACATGCATATCGGCTTTTACACCTTTTTCTTTCAGATAAGTATTCAGGATACCGGGATAAGATGTAGCGATTGTTTTGCCTTCAAACCATTCCACGCCCTTGTAGTCTTCATCTTTAGGAATAGCCAGTGACAAACGGCACTTACTGAATCCCAGTCGTTTAACCAAACGTGCTTCTCCCCCTTTTTCAACGTATTCATTCTCACCGACAATACCTATATCGGCAACGCCATTGGCGACAGACTGAGGAATATCATCATCACGCAGGAACAGAACTTCTACCGGAAACCCTTTTGCCGATAACAGCAAAATGCGCTTTCCTCTGTTCAGTTTGATACCTGCTTCTTCCAATAATAACATTGTTTCATCGTATAAACGACCTTTTGATTGTACTGCAATTCGTAACATGTTTATTTTTGTTTTAATAATTATATGCTTTCCGAAAACAAAATAAGGCTTACCGTATAACGGCAAGCCTTATCTAATTATATTATGCGTATCTACACACCAATCAGCCCACCGAACTACTGCCCGTTGTAATGATGATGATGATGATGTGATACTTTTCTTCTCATTTGTTATTTTATTGATGCCACAAAGTTACAATAATAATTGAAAATGCAAATAAAACTATCAAAAGATTAGCAGGTACGCACACTTTTTTTCTACACGACTGTTTTATGCTTAGTGTTCAATTATATATAAATGATTCGCCTGTTGCCGTATTTTGTTTGCCAGCATCTGCGGATAATCCGGGTGAGAGGCAAAAAAAGCATCAACCTCTGCCCTTGCTTCCGGCGACATATGGCCTGACAGCAAGGCACGAACCCAGGCTGTCGGGAAAAATATATCTCCTGTCCGCTGCACTTCCTGCATCGCTTCCAGTGCCGGACGGATATAGGCTACCGCTTCTTTCTGCCGTGACGGATGATTCAGATTCGCCAAAGCAGCAGATGCCCAGGGTTCTACCCGGCGGTTTTCAGCCACCAGTAAAGAGGCAAAAACACTGTCGCGCACTTCTTTATGCGGTGAGACGGAAGGAGAAATAAAGGCATACTCCCGTTTCCGGTCAGGATTAGTTATACGCGATTGCTGGCTGTTTATAATCTCATCCGCCTGCTCCGGCAAATGAAGAGCCAACGTATAAGATAAGCTGATATAATCGTTTTCACTTAACGAACAGCCGGCGGGAGCTTGCTGCTTCTTCCATAAGTCATATAATGCGGCGATTGCTTCCGGCGATTCTGCGATGGAACGATACGAGCGGAACGCCTGCAAACAATGTTGAGGAACGGAAGAGGTCGCCACAATCTGTCCTAATGTTTTTTCCAGAGGGGCAGCATCCACCGGAAATAAACGCTGACAATTACCGATATACCCTAAAGCGGCCGAGAATAACAACGAATTATCTTCTTCCGGCAGATAGTTCAACATAGCCTCCATATATGATTCGGGCGAAATCGTCCGGTTCAACAGATTTTCATACAATGTGATTAACAGAGAACCTCTCAGCAATTCATTTTCACAAACCGGAAGATAGGCGGCACAAGCCTTGGCATCCGCTTCGTTCAACCGGAAAAAGCCATACCCTTTTCCATCCGTATTCGGAATAATGAAACTCCCCTCTTCCGGGACCGTTTTCAATTTCTCCCGGATGGAATTTGAATTTCTCCCGAAAGAAACTGAAACTTCTTCCGGTTCCCCTGTTTTGGGAACAATCAGATAAGTGAGGTCCTGCGGCCAGTTCAACCCTCTGCCGAAAGGGTCTTTCTGCGAAACGACCAAGCTATCGCCGACAATGGAAGCGGCAATTTCAGGCATGCCTTTTTCATTTACCCAGATATGGCTCCAGCCGGACAAATCGTCATCCGTATATGTATCCAGAATACCAATCAGGCCCTCCCAAGAAGCATTTCCGTAGGCATATGTTTTCAGATATTCCTGAATGCCTTTCCGGAAAGATTCCTTACCCATCTTTTTAATCAGCATTTCCAGGACGACGGGAGATTTATCATAGATGATGTTACCGTAGACCAGGCCGGCATTACGAAGATTATCCAGTTCCTGTTTGATTGGATTTGCTCCGGCAGTACGGTCTTCCGCATAAGCGGGAGGAATATAATCCTGCATGAAATTCAAAGCATGGTTTACACCCGGATATAGCGGTTCGACAATCTGCGAAGCAAAATAATTGGCAAACACCTCCTTCGTCCAGACATCGTCAAACCATTGCATGGTCACATAGTCGCCAAACCACATATGGGCTGTTTCGTGAGCAATCAGGGCACTGCGGCTCAACTGCTCGTTCAATGTCGGGTTCTCATTCAGGAACATACGACGGTCGGTATAGAACGTTGCCCCGGTGTGCTCCATTCCCCCGAACTGGAAACCGGGAAGGATGATCAAATCATACTTGGCAAAAGGATACGGAATGGCGGTATAATCTTCCAGCCATGTTAAAGCGTCAAAGACTTCCGATGCGATTTCGGGACATTGGGCGACTTTCTTCGGGTCTGTTTCCCTGTGGTACAAGGAGATTTCCCTTCCATCCCGGGTGTATGTTTCGCGGATAAATTTTCCGGCAGTAAAGGCGAACAAATAAGTACTCAGCGGTTCTGTTTCCCTGAATGAAATCAACTTGCGTCCGGGAACGGATAGGATATCCGTTTTCTCTATGGCACCGTTTGTAACGGCTTGCCATGCTTCGGGAACTTCCAGCGTCAGCGTAAATAACGACTTCATATCCGGCTGGTCGAAACAGGGAAATGCAGTCCGCGCCCGGTCAGGAACCAGCAAAGTATAAAGGAACTCGTCCCTCCTGTTCAAAGACTGGTCGGCAGGAGTAAATTCTATGGATACTTTATTCTCTCCGACGACGCTCCGTTCTGCCGGGATGATGATATGTTCATTTTTTACCTCATAAGGCACTTCCCCACCATTCAGCAAGACAGAAGCGACCTGTGAAGCATCTCCCCTGAAATCAATAATAAGCGGCAGTTTTTCTTTCAGCGACAGTTGTATAACAGCCTTACCCCTGACCGGCTCCTGCCTGGATTCAGGAATGGAGAAAAACAGGTTATATCTGACCTGCCCGAAATGTTCTTTTCTGAAACGGGCCAATTCATGGCTGACTCCAACTTCCTGCAAGTTAACATCTTGCTGTTGCGTCGAACAGGCTGTCAGCAGACTTACCGCCGCAATGCCAGCCACTTGATAAATCATATGATTTGAATGTGCCATCTTTTTACTCTCTCAAATATTCAGCTATCGACATAAAGTTACGTTCCAACAGATACATCTGCGATGCCATAAAAGTAAAGAACTCTCCCCAATCTTGCCGGCGGTGAAAGTCTAGTCCTTCCCTGGCGGTATAAATACGAGCTACTTCTTTCCCCGTATCCCTTACAAAACAAATATCCCAGGTCAGACCTCCGGGAAAGTCCTGTTCCAGCATTTCCTTATACCAGGTCAGGCGTTCGTACATTTCAAGCCGAAGCTCTTCACTCCGGTGATTCACTTCAAGAATCACATAAGCACCGTTGCGGCTGATATCGAACTTCAATTCTACTCCTTTCACTTTGGTATCATACAAAGTCCACATCTTTTTACGCCCCCGCAAATAAGGCTGCACTTCACAATAAGCGGCGAAACTCTCCCAAAACTCCAGTTTCAGGTTCTTTAATTCGTCTTTACTATACATTATTTATATATATCTTTCTTTCTCAATCTTATCACATTGCCATAGGTTTCCAGTTGCTTCATATCGATACGCCGGGAATTGCCTACAATGACATAAACAACCGGTTTCAAGCGGACATTATGCCGGTAAAAACGGATAATATCTTTCATATCCATATCCGAGATACCCGACAATAAAGCTTCGCTCGGGTCGCAGTCAAAGCCATTCCTTCGAAAACCGGCAACCTTTTCCGGTACTTCCCGGAAGGAAGGAAAATCATTATTGACCTGGTTAACGATAGATTGCTTTACGGTAGAAATCCTTTCCTCTTTCTCCGGCATTTCGTGAATCAGGGAATTCATTATCCCCAAAGCATCCAGCGTCTTGTCGCTTTGTGTGGAAAGCATGGTGACAAACTCACCGGCTTTTCCTTCCAATTTATGAGGCGGCAATATATACCGGCCGCTCACCCGGTAAGCCAGCGAACGAAATTCCCTTATTTCCTGAAACATCAGCGATGACATATCGCCTCCGAAATAAACGGAGAATAACCGGGCGGCATGGCGCGACCATGCATCGTCTGTCACCTCTCCTTTTGCATAGCCGTAAACAATACTCTGCGAGGCTGTCGGCATATCCATAAAGTAAACGGTCGGCTTGTCATATTTCTTTGCATCCCGATGATAGGGAGCATTAACCGATACGGTTATCTCTTTCAACGGAAGGGAGGCTTCTATCTCTTCCCTGACCTGGGCGACAGGTAATGTTCCGCAATAAAGCAAATCGCATTCCGTTTGACGAACCTGGACAAAAGCATCCAAAAGTTCCTTACCTTTCAGTTTCTTGACTTCAGAGAGGGATAACTTAGTAAGAAACCGGGATTGTTCGCCATATTTCACTTTCTCGAGCAACGCATTTGCGATGTTATCACTCGATTCGAAGAAAGCCTTCTCGGTGACTTTCGCATCATTTATTACCTGACGGATTTGTTTATCATCTGCTTTCACGTGCCTGATAAAATCGCCGGCCAGCTGAACCGTTTCCTTAAAATGTTTGTCGAAACCGGTAATCCGCATGAAAAACTGCTTGTCAGTGGCATCGAAAGAAATCGTACTGCCCAGGACCTGCAACCGCGTACGGAATTCATGGAACGACAGAGAGTCCGTTCCCAAAAACTGGAGGTAATTAGCCAGATGCATCAGTTTGGGTTGCTCCAACGTTCCAACCTGATAAACCAGGTTAAGGGTAAATATATCCGTAACAGGATTTGCCGTTGCATATAAAGTGGCTAACGGAGTCAGGCTCACCGTTTCTACATCTTTCTGAAAATCAATGAAACGCGGCTTCACTTCTTGTACCGGCAGTTGTTCCAACTGTTTAGCATATTCGGAAGAGGCTTCCGAGTTTTTGGGTACAATCGGACTGAAATCCGGTTTCGCCAAATTATCCTTCGGATATTTGCCTGTCGTCTTTGTTACACATAAATAGTTTTCACTGAAATATTTACGGGCCACACGGACTACGTCTTCCTTTGTCAAAGCATCAATACCGGAAACCTCCTGCAAATAATCCTCCCAGCTTTTACCTTGCGAATACAAAGACATCATAATCCGGGCACGCGAATCTATATTCTCCAGATTAGAGGCATATTGGCGGCGTTGCTCCTGCTTCAGGCTATTGAATATCTCGTCACTGAAATCTCCTTCTTTCACCCGGTTGATTTCTTTCCAAACCAGTTTTTCGGCCCCGCCATAAGTCTGGAACATCAGCTTGGGGATAACAGCAACGGCCAGTATCCCGGCTTCATTCATACTTTCATTCATAGCCATAGACGCCATAATCTTCCGGTCTACCATCAGTTTATCCAGAAAACCGGTTCCGTTCGCATTGTTCAGCATATTAACCGCCACAGCCAACGCCACCTGGTCTTCATGATTGGCCGGAACGCCACGGAACCCCATTCCCATCGCTTTCACAAGAGGTACAGGGAATTTTATTTTCATTTTCTCCTTTCCTTTAAACGGCGGAAGAGCCACAATATCGTGTTTGGGAGCTTCTCCCGGACGGATACGGGAAAAAGTTTTTTCCAGAACCGGCAATACAGCCTCCGTATCAAAATCCCCACTTAATATCAGCCCCATGTTGGAGGCCACATAATATTCTTCAAAGAACTTCCGCATCTCTGTCAGGCGTGGGTTCTTCAAGTTCTTCGTACTGCCGATTATCGGATAAGCATACGGATGCGGGGCAAAATAACGGGCAAGCAACCGATCCATAACAGGCCCACCGATGAAATCACCATACATATTTTTCTCTTCATAAACAGTTTCCAGTTCGCTCTGGAACAGGCGGAAGACCGGATTCAGCAGGCGTTCGCTGTTGATTTCCGCCCACTGGGACATATATTGCGGGGAAAAGGTATTGAAATAGATTGTTGCATCATAAGACGTTGCGGCATTCAAACCCGAACCGCCATATTTGGAAATCAAACGGTTGAACTCATTGGGAATTACATAGTCGGAAGAACGGATACTTAATTCGTTTATCTCTTTCTGTATCTGGGAGCGAACCGCTTCATCTTCTGTGGCCGCCAGTTCGTCATATTTCAGCGCGATAGAATCCAGCAACGTTTTCTCCGCATCGTAATCGACAGTTCCGATTTTGTCGGTTCCTTTGAACATCATATGTTCAAAATAATGGGCAATTCCGGTATCCGGACAATCCTTCGCTCCTGCCTTTACGACAACGGCACCGAATACTTTCGGCTGGCTATGGTCTTCATTCAGCCAGACTGTCAATCCGTTTTTTAGTTTATATTCTTTTACTTTCAGCGCTTTTGTATTCTGAGCCGCAAACAGATTCGAACAACTTGCAAATAACATCATCAGAACTAATGTTTTCATGGATATATTACCATACATCTTTATATTATGGTCTACAAAGATACCGGATTCCTTTTTGTTATCAGGGGTTGATTAGACTTTTTTATTATTTAAACCAAATGCAGTTGTAAATGTTATCATTATAAAAGAGAGATAACAACATGGTAAATTTAGGTAGCTGGATGAACAAAATCCTCGTCGGCTGGGGCGTGGATGCGAAAATCGCAAATACATTCGATGAAATGATTATTGCCGTACTACTGATCGCGGTAGCTGTAGGAGTCGATTACTTATGTCAGTACATTTTTGTCGGCAGTGTACGGAAGTTATCGGAGAAAAGTCATTATTTCTGGGATACTTTGTTGATTAAGAGGAGAGTTATACATAATCTGGTGCATGCCATTCCCGGAATTTTGGTCTATACTTTATTGCCGATGGCTTTTATCCGGGGAAAAGAATTGTTGTTGATTTCGCAAAAAGTTTGCGCCGTTTATATTGTATTTGTTCTGTTGCTGGCCATCAACGGATTTATCCTGGTGGCAATGGATATATATAATCATAGGGAGGTCAGTAAGAACCGTTCGATAAAAGGATTCGTACAGGTACTTCAGGTGCTGGCTTTCTTCATTGGAGGGATTGTGATTATTGCCATTCTTGTCAACAAATCACCAGCCACATTGTTTGCCGGACTGGGTGCTTCGGCCGCCATCCTGATGTTAGTATTCAAAGATACGATACTCGGATTCGTAGCGGGCATACAGTTATCAGCCAATGATATGTTACGCCCAGGTGACTGGATTACAGTTCCGGGGTCCAACGCAAACGGGATTGTACAGGAAATTACTTTGAACACCGTTAAAATACAGAACTTCGACAATACAATCTCCACTATTCCACCCTATACACTGGTCAACAACTCTTTCCAGAACTGGCGGGGAATGGTTGAATCGGGCGGACGGCGTGTCATGAAATCCATCTTTCTCGACCTGAATACAATCAAATTCTGTACACCTGAAATGTTGGATAATATGCGGAAAGAGATTCCCCTGCTGGCCGACTATCAGCCGGACAAAGGTGTGACACCGACTAACTCGCAGATGTTTCGTGTCTATGTAGAGCGTTACCTGACCAGTCTGCCGGTTGTAAACACCGACCTCGACCTGATCATCAGCCAGTTGCAATCGACAGAATACGGTGTGCCTATCCAGATCTATTTCTTTTCCCGCAATAAAGTATGGAAAGAATACGAACGCATCCAGTCGGATATATTCGATCATTTCTTTGCGATGATTCCTCTGTTTGAACTGAAAGTGTATCAATACTCTGATTAATGTAAGCTTGGGCAGCAATGATTTTTTCCCTACATTTGTGTTCACAACTTTAAATACAAATATATGAGTGAATTACAACAATGGATCAACAGTTACCTGATTAAATGGGGATTAGTACACGATTCGGCAAATATTTGGGACAACCTGGTCGTCTTACTGCTTCTAATAGCAATAACCGTCGGTATCGATTACACTTGCCGCTATATCTTCCTCGAATTATTTAAGCGTTTTGCCCAAAAAACCAAAAACCAGTGGGACGACCTGATCGTAGAACGGAAGATCATCAATAAGCTGATGCACCTGATCCCCGCGATCCTGGTTTATATCATGCTTCCGCTGGCACTACCCAAAGAGGAAATGCCTACTTTGCTCGGTGTTCTTCAGATGGTATGCAGTGTTTACATTGTGGCCGTTGTACTGCGATTCATCAACGCTTCACTGAACTTATTATTAGAGATATACAACCGGAAAGAATCGATGAAGAACAAACCGTTGAAAGGATTTGTACAAATCATTCAGGTGATTGTGTTCTTTGTCGGTGGAATAATCATTATCAGTATCCTGATCGGTAAATCGCCCGCTACGTTATTTGCCGGACTGGGTGCTTCGGCCGCCATCCTAATGCTGGTGTTCAAGGATACGATACTTGGCTTTGTGGCCGGTATTCAGCTATCAGCCAATGATATGCTACGTCCGGGCGACTGGATAACGATGTCAAAATACGGGGCTGACGGAACAGTGATCGAAGTGACGCTGAATGCTATTAAAGTTCGCAATTTCGACAACACAATTACCACCATACCGCCTTATGCACTGGTCAGCGATTCTTTCCAGAACTGGCGGGGGATGAAAGAATCGGGAGGGCGCCGTGTGAAGCGTTCCATCAATATCGACATGAACAGCGTACATTTCTGTACACCGGAGATGTTGGCGAAATTCCGAAAAATATCATTACTCACCGATTATATCGATACGAAACAGGAAGAACTGGAGACTTATAATAAAGAACACAGCATCGACGCTTCTATCTGGGTAAACGGACGACGCCAGACAAATATAGGTGTCTTCCGCGCTTATCTGGTAAATTATCTGAAGAGCAATCCCAATGTAAGCCAGAACATGACCTGCATGGTTCGCCAGCTGCAACCGACAGAACAGGGTATTCCCATGGAGCTATACTTCTTCGCATCCACCACAGACTGGATTCCATATGAAGACATCCAGGCCGATGTGTTCGACCATATCCTGGCTGTCATTCCGGAATTCGGTTTACAGGTGTTCCAGGGCGTATCAGGCTCAGACTTACGTCATTTGAGGATAGAATCAACAACGAATCTGATATAAAAGTAATATTGAAAAACAATCGCTAAAGATTCATCAATAACGAAATTATAATTATCTTTGGCCCATAAACCTTATAAATAGAAAAAATATGGCCAGACCTATTAAAGAAACACCGATTTTATACGGTAAAGATGCCCGTCGTTTCGAAGAATTGATGAAGCATCCGCGGAAAGTATCCTCAAAGGAACTGGAACGCAGAAAGAAGGATTATGAGTACTTTAAAAGTATTTCTAAATTCGATTGTAATGAATAGCGAAATTAACTCCGGTAAAGTTTTAAGAAAACTAAAGGAGAAAGAAACAATAAAGTCATTCAACTGCGGAGATGCAGATTTGAATGACTTTCTGTTTAATGAAGCACCTCTGTATAGTAATGCATTACTTGCAGTAACTTATATTTATGAAGACAAAAATAATGTCTTAGCCTATTTTAGCCTAGCTAATGACCGCATATCCCTGACTGATTTCGAAAAAACAGCCGAGTTTAATCGTTTTCGAAAACGTCGATTTGTTAATGATAAAAGACTCAAAAGCTACCCGGCCGTAAAAATATGTCGTTTGGGAGTTTCGGAAGACTGTAAAGGTTTCGGGATTGGAACAGGATTATTGAACTTTATCAAAAATCTATTCCTCATAACGAATAAAACAGGCTGTCGCTTTCTTACCGTAGATGCTTATCGTGAAGCTATCCCCTTTTACATAAGGAACGGCTTTATTCCTTTGGAAGAAGAGGATAAAGATGAACATACACGCCTGCTTTTTTACGACCTTAAAGAGAAATAAACTCAATCAAATTCGACAAAATTCTTTTGTATCACCTCATAATAAGCAAACGGGGGGTTAACATATTCTTCCAGGACCTCCGTTGCTACTAACTGTTCGGTTTCATAATCGACTTTCCAGCCATGGTTATGCTGAGTAGTGAGCCGGACAGGGTCAAAGTCCTTATCATCCTCTTTGATGAAGAACATGGCATGTTCGCCTGCGACCGGTTTGCATTGTTCCGGCAAAGTAAGCCATGCCCTGGTTTGTGCTTTATGCTCACTTTCGTCAAAATATATCAGATGGTCAAGCAATTCCAGAAAAATATCCCAGCTTATGTCATATGGAAAAGTCAGGGCAAATACCTGGTTACTCATCGTATGCATCCGGATAATAGCATCGTAACTGCGGGTATTATATATTTCCGTAAACGTACGCAACATTAAAGCCATTTGTGTTTCATCAACTCCTGCAACAATCACCATTTTGTCATTACTGACGGAGACATTCGGGCGCAAAGCCGGGTCAGGACGTCTGTCTTTTTTAAGGAATTTGTTTCGCAGGTAGAAAATCAATATGACTGCTAATGCGAAAAAGAACAGATAAGTCTTAACCGGCAATTTCTTACCCGGTTTCTTCGCCACTTGGATTGTTTTCAGCATGTCATCATCAAGCCTGAATGTGACAGGGATTACCTTTTCATCTGCGATATTCTCTCCGTTACGGGTAGCGGGTATCCATTTTCCGCTTGTCAGGGCAACCAGGCGAATCGCTTCATCATTCAGCAACGGCTCCGAACCTAAAAAGATATGCGGTTCGGTAACCGAGCCATCCGGCTCTACCGTGCAGGAAACAAGGACTGTCCCACTCACCTCCTCTTCGGCGGCCTTCTCGGGATATTGCATATTCTGCCGGATAAACCAGAACTGTGCTGCCGAACCACCTGTGTATTCCGGGAAAGTACGGTCAGAACCTTCAGAACGAAGGATAGGACTATAAACCCCTTCACTGCTGCGCAACAAATACGTCAACATATACTGATTGTCCTCCATCCGGCTGAAACTCATGGAACGATATCCCAACGATGGCAAGTTATTGATATTTTTCCCCTCATTATCAGGAGGCAACATCACAACCTCCATCAATCCGACTTTTATCCTGGAAAACCGCAAATCGTTCAAAACATGGAGATACAAAGACTGGCGAACCATTTCTTCTCCTGAAGCATCTTTCTCCCTGATACTCTCGAAACGATACTTCCACGCAATAGGGACATTGCTCTTGTAATCATCTATAAAAGAATAGATAAGGCTGATTCGGGCACCACCCAGCAAAGGAATCGGCTCGCTTACAAGACCCTGACTTTTGGGATTATCAGGCGTAAAGGCTGTAAATTCACCCTCATTCGTACCGAAACGGGTAAATGATTTTACCGGAAAAACAGCTTCCAGGCGGAACAGGGAAATATCTTTATCGGTAATCTTCGGTTCCTCAATAATCAAGCTATCCAGAAAAGGTTTCACTTCCTGCTTTATACGCAGTTCATCTGCTGTCAGATTATTATTCAGTTGTGCTTTCGCATCCATGCTCCCCAGCAGGAAAACAGACAAAAGCAAAAATTGCAACAGGCTAACTTTCATACTATATACATTTGCTTTACATCAGAATTGGAAATAGATAAACGGCTGCACACCGGCACTCTTGAACTGCACTACAACAAAAATCATAACCGCCAGAATAACAGCCTGCACCAACAAAGGAGAACGGGTTACGACTCCCTGCACCGCATTCTCAGCCGACTTAGGCATGAAGTGAAGCACATAACCAATCACCATCAGGATAAAAACACCTTTATATCCCATTACAAATTGTGTGAATACTTCCGGATGGAAGTTTGTAAAGATTTGCGAAAGCATCTCCTTCACCGTTTGTATCGAATCGGCACGGAAGAATATCCATCCGAAACAAACCAAGTGAAACGTAATCAATATGCCCAAAACCCTGCGCCAGGGCTTCATTTCAGACCCCAGTTGCTTGAAACTGCTGAACCGGCCCATTATAAACTTATGAATCGCCAACGCCACTCCATGAATGGCTCCCCAAATGATAAAACTCATCGAAGCGCCATGCCAGAGCCCCCCCAGCAACATTGTAATCAGCAGGTTTATATACGTACGGATTTTCCCTTTCCGGTTCCCACCCAGCGAAATATACAGATAATCTTTCAACCATGAAGACAGAGATATATGCCAGCGCCGCCAGAATTCGGTAATGGTTGCCGACTGGTAAGGCGAATCGAAGTTTACATTAAACCGGAAACCTAAAAGCAAAGCAATACCAATCGCCATATCCGAATAACCGGAAAAGTCGCAATAAATCTGCAAAGCATAACCATAAACGCCCAGCAGGTTTTCCACACCGGTATAAAGCAAAGGCGCATCAAAAATACGGTCTACAAAGTTCAGGCTGATATAATCGGAAATCACCGTTTTCTTAAACAAACCACAGAGTACCAGGAACAATCCTTCGCCAAATTCAGAACGGGTGACGGTCGGTTCTTTATAGATTTGCGGAATAAAGTCTCGGGCACGGACGATAGGCCCTGCCACCAACTGCGGAAAAAACGATACATAAAACACATAATCTATCCAACGTGTCAGCGGCGTAATCTTCCCCCGGTACACATCAATGACATAACTGATTGTCTGGAAAGTGAAAAAAGAAATACCGACCGGCAGAAATATATCCATCGGCTGATACGTAACGCTTTGCATGGCCGTATTTCCAAACTGATAACCAAACTCCCTTGTTACCGAAGCGATAATCTCCAACAGGAAATTGAAATACTTAAAATATCCCAGCATCCCGAGGTTTATACATAAACTAAGAACGACCCACAGTTTACGTTTCCATTGGGTTGTAGTATGGAATATTCCCTGCGCAATACAAAAGTCTGACGTGGCAGTAAATAACAGCAGGAAAAACCAAAATCCGCTACTCTTATAATAAAAATAGATAGAAAACAGCGTTACATATATAATACGGGGCAGCAAATGTTTCCTGAGTGACATATAAATAATCAGGAATCCTATAAACAGGAAAAAGAACAGCCCGCTACTGAACAGTATCGGCGACAGGTGTTGATAGGTGAGCACCTCTCCCAGCTTGGATAAATCTATATTATCGAACATCGTTATCTGCTATATATCGGTTATAGGTTTGCATCAGGGCACGATACAATAAAATGCCTTGCTCCTGATAGCCTTCTTTCGTAAAATGAACACGGTCTCTTCCCATTAAACCGGTCTTGCGCCATCTGGCAGAAGAGTTCTTCCCTCCTGTCGAAGCAAACAAATCCCAGCATGCCAGACCTTCGCGACGTGCCACTTCGACAATCGCCTTTGCTGCACGTTCTGTATTTTCATTGCGCACATACGTACGTTTCTTGTTCACATACACCCGTTTATAACATTCTGGAGGAGTTGTCAGCAAGATTGCCGTATGCGGCATTTGTTTTTTCACTAAGGATATAAAATCTTCAATCTGCCCGGCAAATTCATTACGGGTAAAGCGCCGGCCGAAAGTCTCGTTCGTTCCTAAAGAGATAATCAACAGCGACGGATTCAGCAAAGCCAACTGGCGGACATAGTTCTCGTCTGTATAATTTACATACATGGCACCGTTCACACCTATCGAATGATACAAAATACCCGGTTGCCCATTGGTCAGATTGAAACCATAATAAAGGTTCTTAAAAGAAGAAGCCGGAAGCAGGTTATCCGTCCCCTGTTTCCTTCGCGTACTGTGCAGCTGCAACGTGTCAATGAGACAAGAGATGCGGAACGTATCGGCAATCACTCCCGGCGCACACGGAGCCGAACTTAGCACCGCCTTGACAGAATCTTTCATTTTTCCGGCCGGTAGCATCGGCATGGACTTCTCCCCACGGTAAATGACTGCCTGGTTAAAAGAATATCCGGCACCGTTATTAGGTGCTATGCTGATATCGAAATTGATGGATGGCGACGCGGACTGGATACCGATACCACCCGGTCCAATCGGACATTTCCGGTTGTTCTGGATACAACGTCCGGCAATCCATTCCTTCGCTACGGATGAAATGAAATAATCGTCCGGTTCGTTCGTCTTACTCAGTTTGAAGGGAGCAATCCAGCCACGCCCGGCATTGCCGAACTGCTGTTGAAGGAGACGCATCATGCGCCCGCTATAATGTCCTGCCTGTATATGCGAATCGCCCAGCTGCACAATCGTGATAACCGTATCTTTTCCCGCACGCAAAGAATCGAGAGCAGCAAAGAAATGATGCAACGGAGCGTATTCATTTACGCAACTGTCGGAGGCTGGCAACTGAATCGAGTCGACAACAGCTCCCATAAGATAAGAAGCGAAAGGCAAGGCAATCGTATCCGCCGCAGTCAACGTATCAGGCGACGCATCCCCCGCATCCTGAAACGATGAGCGGGAAGGCGAAAGATTCTTCGCCCCTACGGTAATCGCGAGCAATGCCAACAAAACCGACAAATTAATTAACCACTTTGTCTGCTTCATCATAAAACTCCTTTTCCAATAATAATGCATTAAAAAGAGCCGTCGCTATTTCGCGCCCGCCTCTGAAACTCAGGTGTGTATAATCTTTGCTTGCCCAATTATTCTCAACATAACGGACCATGCTGTTCTCGCCTCCCATCGCACCGAACGTATTCCAGAACGGAATACCTGTTTTACGGGCAATCTGCCTTTGTGTATGAAGCAGGGCAAGCACGGCAGGCATCGTTTCAAACTCACCCTCTTCCTGATGGCTACGGTCTGAAACACCTAACAGCAAGATATCCGCTTCCGGGAAACAGACCTGTACATGGCGAACCGCTTCTTCCATGCGTTTGCTATACCAGCCGTAATGTAAAACGCTGTCGCTTACCACATTCAAGCCATACTGAAGAATAATCAGGTCGTATGACCGGACTTCGGTCAGATTCCGGCAAAGCGAACTATCCAAGCGGTTCAATATCATACCGGAATTACCACGCAGGGAGTAATTATCAACGACAACACCGGAATTATCCTCCAAGGCGACACCCAACGCACGGAAACCTTCCGTCTCCGTAAAAGAGAAAGTCGCTTCTGTAAATGTCCCTTTCCGCTCATATTGTGTTATTTTCGAAACGACAGGCAATAACTCATTGATTGTATCCGGCAGATTGTTATAATGCAGTTTCATCCGGGTTCGGGCATTCTGTTCATACAGGAATTTCAGCGAAGAAGCCGATTGCAACTCCGGATAACGGTTTGTTGTCTTGACAGATACGGACACCTTTTCACCTTTCGGTTCAAACATCATTCCGGAAAGCGTATACCCATGTTCATGGTCGGTCAGCATCGACCAGGTATGCCATCCTTCCGAGCGCTGTTCGATAGTCGGACGGAACTGTGCAGCCACGGAAGTAATAGGAACAAACCCTACTCCGCGCCCGCCAAACTCTTTCTGCAAGGCTGAACGCAGGTCAGCAACGACAATATCCCCCTCAATAAACGAGTCACCCAGAAAAGCGACACGCACCGGCCGGTTCATTGTCTCCCGGTTCTTCAGGGCAGTAAAGAAACGCTTCAACCCGATATGGCCTACCGAATAATCTTCGATATGCGTACCGAGCGAATCCGCCCCCTGAACAGAGTACATTATATTATACAGGGAATCGCGTAACGCCAATGCCGCCGAATCAATCCCCGTCGAACGGATAATCGAATCGCGCAATGCTACTGAATCTATTTCCAACGTATCCGGTTGTTCGAGCTGTTTACGCAGCGAGTCCATCGACAACGATTGCGTTTTCACCCGTAAATCCGAAAGTAAGTCAACCTTTTTTATTTTCTGGCCGAACATGTTGTCCGGCAGATAATATAGTCCCAGGCAGATGCAAAGCGTTATAAGTAACAGCACCAGCAACCTGCCGAAATTATCTTCCTTATTCATTTACTCATTCTTACGAAGGTACAAAGATAAGGATAAAGTTTCATTTGTAACGTAAAAGTTCCGGTATTTCAGCTGGTTCGCTGGCAACCCTTATTCCAGCTTCTTCCAGAGCACGTATCTTTTCGACTGCCGTACCGGCCCCTCCGGAAATAATAGCGCCGGCATGTCCCATCTGCTTACCCGGCGGTGCGGACTGGCCGGCAATAAAGCCGACCACCGGCTTGGTGACATGCTTACGGATATAATCGGCAGCCAGTTCCTCGGCATTTCCTCCAATCTCTCCGATTATCACGATTGAATACGTTTCCGAATCCTTCTCGAACATCTCCAGCAGTTCGCGAAAATAGAGGCCGACAACAGGGTCGCCTCCCATTCCTACTGCGGTAGACTGCCCCATACCGTTGGCCGTCAAATGATAAACGATCTCATAGGTCAGTGTCCCGCTACGGCTGAGCACCCCCGTATGACCTTTCGTGAAAACCTTTCCCGGCAGGATTCCGACCAGACTTTCACCCGGTGAAATCAATCCGGGACAGTTCGGCCCAATTAACTTTGCCCCTTTCAATTGGACAAAACGATAGGCTTTTATGACATCGACGGTCGGGATTCCTTCAGTGATACAGATAATCAGCTCAATCCCGGCATCGGCCGCCTCCATAATAGCGTCTGCCGCAAAACGGGCAGGGACGAATATTATCGAAGTGTTAGCCTGTGTTTGCTGTACGGCATCGTACATCGTATTGAAAACCGGGATATGCTCGATTTCCGTACCGCCTTTGCCCGGTGAGGTGCCACCTACGACATTGGTTCCGTATTCTTTCATTTTCAGTGCGTGAAAGAGGCCGTCGCGTCCGGTTATTCCCTGCACGACCAGCCGGGTCGATTTATTTATCAATATGCTCATGGTAACTTTTCTTTTATTGTTTATGTGATGCTTCAACAGCCGTCAGAGTGGCTTCTCCCATTGTTTCGGCAACTTTGAAACGAGTGTCACGCAACAAATCGCGCCCCTCCTTCTCATTCGTGCCTGTCAGGCGGACAACGACAGGAATATCGGTATCAATTTGCTCAAAAGCCTTCAGCAGCCCGTAGGCTACATCATCGCAACGCGTAATGCCTCCGAAAATATTTATCAGCACAACCTTTACCTGCCGGTCTTTTAAAAGTAGCTTCATTGCCTCAATCACTTTTTCAGGATTCGAACTTCCGCCTATATCCAGAAAATTAGCCGGGTTTCCGCCATACAATTTAATCATATCCATCGTAGCCATCGCCAGTCCGGCACCGTTCACCATGCAACCAATCCCGCCGTCCAGATGCACATAACTAAAACCTTTTTCCTTCGCCTGCGCCTCCGTCTTTTCTTCCTCTGTCGGTTCAAACAGGGCCAAGACACGAGGCTGGCGGTATAATGCGTTATCATCGAACGTCATCTTGGCATCAATAGCCATCAAGACCCCGTCCTTCGTCATAACCAACGGATTGATTTCAACCAGAGAAGCATCTTTCTCGATAAAGAGCCGGTACATATTCCGGATAATCGCAGCCATCTGGTTCACCTGAGCTATCTTATCGAACAAGGTAAAGGCATAACGGCGTGCCAGATAATCCGGAATCCCGATAAGCGGGTCGATCCGGAAATGAAATATCTTTTCGGGACTCCGGCGAGCCACATCCTCAATATCCATCCCTCCTTCCGCACTCATCATCAGGACAACTGAACGGGAATTGCGGTCGATAACAAAACTGACATAATATTCAAGATGGATATTCACCGCCTCGCTCACAATCACACGGGTGACAGGGAAATCTTTAATCGTCATGCCCAGAATCGCTTCGGCGTGCTGCAATGCTTCTTCCGCATTGCCTGCCAGTTTAACACCTCCTGCCTTTCCCCTTCCTCCGGTCAATACTTGTGCCTTGATTGCAACCTTTTCATTCCCCAGCTGACTGAAAGCAGCCGTAACCTCTTGTACCGTGTTACACGGAATGTGCCGTTCCACTGGAATCGCATAGTCTGAAAAGAATTTTTTCGCCTGATATTCGTGTATCTTCATCTGGTAAATAATTTAGTGGTATTCACTCTTCTTTTATAACAGATAAATAAATGAAGAAGTTGTTGAAGTTTCCATATATATCCGGCTGTTTTCCAGCATAAAAGGAGAAATAACCTGTATTAACCGGACTTTTATTAGGAAAACTCGTTTCTTTTTCCTATATTTGTTAGGGAAGAATATGAGGAGGATGAGTTATGGATAATATTTCAGGTTATATTGAGCAATTTGTCCTGGATAAACTGAATACGTTTAACGAAGGCAGAAACACAGATAAAGGTGTGTATTTCATACTTTTGCCGAATGAAAAAACGGCTTATTACACACTTTGGTTCTACAATCCGGCAGCGGAATTTCATCCGAATGTTTTTCTCTCCACACTGGATGTGAACGCTATAAATTCAGTGGAAAAAGCGATGAAAACAACAGCCAACTCTTTCGCCAGGCTGACGGTTAAAATGAAACTGGAATCCATCTCACACAATGCCGACGACATTATCTCTTTTGGTAAATACCGCGGTTATCATCTGTTTGAAGTGGCTGCCATCGACCCTAAATATATTACCTGGATTGCCAACAAATATGAAGCACGCGTACAAAGCGAAAGACGTTTCAAGGAACTGGCAGCGACCTATTCATGGGTATATCAGGACCTGAACACTTCCCGCATGCACAAAGTGCCTGTCAGCCGTTTTATCGGAACGATAGATGAGAAATTAAACGATTTGCATCTTTCCGTCCGGCGGGTGAAAGTGGAAGACAATCCGTACAAAACCCGTTCAATCCGGGGAACCACCCATTTTTACGTCGACCAGAAAATTGTTGCTTCTGATGAATCTGGCAATCTGTTTTTCTTCACCATCCGGGCATCCGACCGTAGCCTGGAAAGCGGTAAGTTAAGTAATGCCGACCATGCTTATCAGGCGGGAGAAGTCATGCATATCCGTTCGGCCAAAGTAATCAAACATTACACTTCCCGGAATATCCGGTATACGAAGCTGGGATATATAAAAATGAAATAATATTTCTGTTATTTAGCAGCTTTTCCTATCTTTACCGCATTATAACCGGAAAACATGTTTACAAAAAAAATAACGCTCGTACTATTTGTATTCGTTGCACTCTTTATTTTCAACGGCACTCTCTTTGCCCAAGAGAAAGCATTTCCCAAAAAGGGAGAAGGCATCACCCTTTTTCTGAAACGCCATAATCGTGTCGGAAAAGAGTATCATGATGAGTTCGTAAAACTGAACAAGACTAAACTCGGCAATGGGAATAGCCTGAAAATGGGCGTTAAATACCAATTGCCGCCCTTAAAGGGGGCAGCGGCTACCACGGCAAGGAAACCTAATTACGAGCCCTTATTCGGCAAGGAAATGGCCGAATACAAAGTCACGTCCTCCGAGTTGAAAGGCTGCTGCTTTTATCTGGTGAGCGGACATGGCGGTCCCGACCCCGGAGCCATCGGTAAAATGGGCAATGTAGAACTTCACGAAGACGAATATGCTTACGACGTCATGCTCCGCCTGGCCCGTAACCTGCTGATGCGGGGCGCCAAAGTGCACATCATCATCCAGGATGCCAAAGACGGTATCCGCAACGACAAATTCCTGAAAAACAGTAAACGCGAAACCTGCATGGGCGACCCGATACCGTTTAACCAGTTCCGCCGTCTTGAACAACGGTGCGACAAAATCAACTCTTTATTCAAGAAAGACAAAGAAATATACAAACGCGCCATCTTCATGCATATCGACAGCCGCAGTAAAAGTCACCAGACAGATGTTTTCTTCTATTATCAGGACAAAAATTCGGAAAGCAAACACCTGTCAAAGACAATGAAATCGACTTTCGAGCACAAATACAACAGACATCAGCCCAGCCGCGGATTCACCGGGACAGTTGGCCAGCGCGGACTGTATGTTTTAAGAAAAACAACGCCTCCCTCCGTTTTTGTCGAACTCGGCAACATACAAAATAGCTTCGACCAGAAACGTTTCATTCTCAGCGACAACCGCCAGGCTTTAGCAAACTGGCTCTGCGAAGGTTTCATGACCGATTACCAACGTTACAGGAAAAAACTGAAATAAACGGGAGACGGTATATGATAACCGTTGTTGAAACATAGGCGTTTTAATGACAAAACATATATACAAACATTCTTTCGAAAATGAGCCGGTCGATAATCGGACAGCTCAATTTTTTCTAATTATTACCCCTTAAGAACAACCGTTATTCCATAAAAAATACATACCTTTGTGAGATTATTGTTGAATCGTTTTAAAACACCATGAATAATTCTTACATATCTCCTTTTGCAAAACCCGTTTATGTGATGTTGAAACCGGTAGGCTCGGTCTGTAACCTGGCCTGCGAGTATTGTTATTACCTGGAAAAAGGGAAATTGTATCCGGAGGTAAAGAATCACATCATGAGCGAGCAACTGCTGGAAAAATTCATCAAAGATTATCTGGAATGCCAGACAATGCCTCAGGTACTCTTCACCTGGCACGGCGGCGAAACACTGATGCGTCCGATAAGTTTCTACAAAAAAGCACTCGAACTTCAACAGAAATACGGCCGTGGAAGGCAGATAGACAACTGTATCCAAACAAACGGGACGTTGCTGACAGACGACTGGTGCCGTTTCTTCAAAGATAACAACTTTCTGGTTGGAATATCAATCGACGGTCCGCAGGAATTTCACGACGAATACCGCCGGAACCGCCAGGGCCTTCCCTCCTTCTACAAAGTGATGAAGGGAATCGAGTTGCTGAAAAAACATCAGGTAGAATACAATGCAATGGCAGTCGTAAACGATTACAATGTCGATTATCCGCTTGATTTTTATAACTTTTTCAAAGAAATAGATTGTCATTATATCCAGTTCGCCCCTATCGTGGAACGGCTGGGAAAACACACGGACGGGACAACGCTGACTTCGCCGGAACAACAGGATGCCCATATAAAACTGGCTCCCTTCTCCGTCGATTCCGAAAAATGGGGTGATTTCCTTTGTGCCATCTTCGATGAATGGCTGAAAGAAGATGTGGGAAATTACTATATCCAGTTATTCGATGCCACACTGGCAAACTGGGTCGGAGAACAGCCGGGCGTATGCACCCTGGCCCGGACATGCGGACATGCCGGCGTGATGGAATTCAATGGCGACCTTTATGCGTGCGACCACTTTGTATTCCCCGAATATAAACTGGGTAACATCTACACGCAGACATTAACGGAAATGATGTACAGCCAGAACCAGTTAAAGTTCGGAGCTGATAAATACGATAAGTTGCCGGTGCAATGCAAAGAATGTGAATACCTCTTTGCCTGCAACGGAGAATGTCCCAAAAACCGCTTCCTGCATACAGCCAGCGGCGAACCGGGATTAAACTATCTGTGCAAAGGCTACAAAAAATATTTCAGGCACGTAGCGCCCTATATGGATTTTATGAAAAAAGAATTATTGGCTCAGCGTCCGCCCGCAAACGTGATGCAATGGGCAAAAGAGAACAGAGAGATTTTATAAAACAATATGAAATACAACAGACGTGATTTTATTAAAACAGGAGGTATGGTTATGCTTGGTTCACTGGCAGTTCCTTCTTTTTTAGAAGGTTGTGCCGGTAGTACTGCTGATAAAGCTGCCGGTATCTCGTTTGCGTTAAACCATTTCGGTTTAAGCGAAAGCGATATGAAAAAAGTGCTGAACGCAGCACTGGAAAAAGGAGGAGATTATGCAGACCTCTTCTTCGAACATTCTTATCGAAACAACATCGGTTTACAAGACGGTGCGGTAAACCGCGCCTCTTCAAACATAGATTTCGGAATGGGCGTACGCGTCTTGTCCGGAGACCAGACAGGCTATGCCTACGTTGAAAATATCTCGCTCGACGAGATGCTGACAGCCGCCCGTACGGCTGCCCGTATCGCTAACGGCGCTGCCGGAAAAGGACCGGCCAAACTGACTGAAGAACCGATTATCAATAATTACTACGGTGTGCAAACTCCTTGGGACGAGATTGCCGTCAACCAGAAAACGCCTTACCTGCAAAAACTGAACGACCAGATTTTTGCACTCGACAAACGCGTCCATAAGGTAATGGCTTCTCTCGGAGATACAACGTCGCACATCTTTTTCTGTAATTCAGAAGGACAGACATATTACGACTATCGTCCGATGGTAACCCTGGGCGCCGTCTGCATCATGGAAGACAACGGTAAGATTGAAAATTCTTACGCTTCCCGCGCATTCCGTATGGGCGCCGAGTTCCTGACCGACGAAATCATAGCCGAAGTAGCAAAAGAGGCGGTAGAAAAAACGTCTATCCTCTTCCAGGCCGTGAAACCTAAAGGCGGCGAAATGCCTGTCGTGATGGGTGCCGGTGGTTCAGGTATCCTGTTGCACGAAGCCATCGGACATGCGTTTGAAGCCGACTTCAACCGCAAGAACACGTCCATTTTCTCCGACCAGCTGAATAAGAAAGTCTGCAACGAACATATCAATGTGGTTGACGACGGTACAATCCCGTTCAACCGCGGTTCCGTGAATATCGACGACGAAGGTGTGGAAGGACAAAAGACATATATCGTGAAAGAAGGTATCCTGACGAGTTATCTGCACGACCGCATCAGTGCGAAACATTATGGTATCCCTTCTACAGGCAACGGACGTCGAGAGTCGTTCCGCCAGATGCCTATCCCCCGTATGCGTGCCACTTATATGGAGGCCGGAAACGTGACGGAAGAAGAGATGATTTCAACTGTAAAGAAAGGTATCTATGCCTCCAGCTTTACCAATGGGCAGGTACAGATCGGTGCAGGCGACTTTACATTCTTTGTAAAAGACGGCTATCTGATTGAAGACGGAAAACTGACACAGCCGATCAAAGATATCAACATCATCGGTAACGGCCCGAAAGCCTTAGCCGACATCACCATGGTGGGCAACAATTATAAGATGGATAACGGCACATGGACATGCGGCAAAGACGGACAATCCTGTCCGGTAACTTGCGGTATGCCATCCGCCCTGGTTAGTAAACTTACTGTAGGAGGAGAAAATTGATATGATAACTAACGATAATAAGAAACTGGCCCAATGGGCCATGGAGTTCGCATTAAAGAACGGTTGCCAGTCCTCACGGGTAACGCTGTATAATGGTTCCAGCAGTTCATTCGAAATCCGGGACATGAAGATTGACCGCTTACAGCAGGCTTCTGAAAACAGTCTGGTTATCCATCTGTTTGTCGATGGCCGTTACGGTTCTTTCTCCACCAACCGCTTGGATAAAAAGGAACTAGAAAAATTTATCCGTAACGGAATCGATTCAACCCGTTACCTGGCAGAAGACAAGGCCCGTACATTGCCTGACGCTTCCCTGTACTACAAAGGTGGCGGTACCGACCTGCAACTGATTGACCCGAAATTCGACTCCATACAGCCGGACGAAAAAGTATCGTTGGCCATGAAGACCTGTGAAGAAATGATGGGAAAAGACGACCGTATCATTTCTGCCAACTCTTCTTACAGCGATGAGAAAGACTTTAAATATATGGTTGCCAGCAATGGTTTCGAAGGTGAAGCCTGCGGTTCTTCTTTCAGCTTGGTTGCCAGCGTCAGTATCCGTGGCGAAGGCGATGCCCGTCCCGAATCTTACTGGTACGATTCTTCCCTGTATTTCGATACGATGATTAAGGAAGGATTGGGTACAAAGGCATTGGAACGTGTTTTCCGCAAGCTGGGACAAAAGAAAGTGGCTTCCGGCAAATATCGCATGATTGTCGACAACATGAATTCCGGTCGTTTGTTATCTCCTGTTATCGATGCTTTATACGGTTCTTCCATCCAGCAGAAAAACTCTTTCTTATTGGATAAGCTCGACCAGAAAGTATTGGGAGACAAACTTACCCTCATAGACGAGCCGCATCTTATCAAAGCATCCGGCGCCCGTTATTTCGACGGTGAAGGTGTTGCCACCAAACGGATGCCCGTATTCGAAAACGGAGTATTGAAGACCTATTATATCGATACCTATTCAGCCAACAAGATGGAAGTGAAGCCGACTATTGCCTCCCCCTCCATCCTGACTATGCAGATGGGCGACAAAGATACGGATAGCCTTATCGCTTCAGTAGATAAAGGTATTCTCGTTACAGGTTTCAACGGAGGTAACTGCAACAGCACAACCGGCGATTTCTCGTATGGCGTGGAAGGCTTCCTTATCGAAAAAGGTAAATTGACCCAGCCGATTTCAGAAATGAATGCAACCGGAAACATGATTGCTTTATGGAATAATCTGACAGAAGCAGGAAACGACCCTCGCCTGTTCTCCAGCTGGCGTATTCCGTCATTACTTTTCGATGGCGTTGATTTCAGCGGGTTATAATACTTATTCAGAAAAAGGATATTGCAAAAGCAGCTGACACCGTAACTGTCAAATACTTATGCAATATCCTTTTCTTTATCTTATCAATAAATAAATCGAAATAAAATGGCAGACGCTACCGCCTAGAACGAAGAAATGCCACATCGGATGCATATATTTATATGTATCGAAAAAATAAAAAACGCATCCTACCGTATAGAACAATCCTCCGCCAATCAGCCAGTACAACACATCCATTGAATCCGTTCGTTGAAAGACATCAACCAAAGGCTTGAAAGCGATAATAACCACCCAGCCCATTGCCAGATAACAAGTAGTTTTCAGATGATCGATCTTTTTCATCTTCTTGAAACTGAGAAAAACACCGATAACGGCAGCAGTCCATACAATTGCAAATAATATCCATCCCCAGTAGCCTTCCTGCCGGAGCGCTACCAAAGTAAAAGGCGTATAAGTACCTGCAATATGTATATAAATAGCACTATGGTCAAAACGACGCAGTAATCTCTTTCGCCGCGCATGGGACGAAGCATGATAAAATGTAGAGGTGATATACGAGAGCGTCATGCTAAGCGCATAAACCACCGAACTACCCACTGCCCAGGGATTTCCATTACGGATAGAAGCTATCAGTAATAAAACGATAGCAACTATCCCGAAAATCATTCCTGCACCGTGTGTCAGCACATTGGCTACTTCTTCACCATAAGTTTGTCTTTGTTTGGTCCTGACCATCGCAGGTTACAATTGTTCAGCCTTAAAACCGGCATCTGTTACTGCTGCAATTATTTTATCAACAGGAACATCCGCTGTTACTTCCAAAACCTTATCCGGCGATTTCAGGTCGACAGACCATTCATCATCCTTCACCAACTTATTCAGTTTAGCACCGATAGCAGCCACGCAGCCGCCGCATTTTGCGTTTGTTTTAAATTTCATTGTTGCCATAATCTTTTTGTTTATACTATTATTTCATAAATTTCAGTCTCAAGCTGTTAAGCACCACAGAAACGGAACTGAAGGCCATCGCCGCACTTGCCAGCATCGGATTCAATAACAACCCATTTACCGGGAACAAAACGCCGGCCGCCAAAGGTATTCCTATCAGGTTGTAAATAAAGGCCCAAAACAGATTCTGATGAATCAGCCGCACCGTTCGTTTCGACAATTTGATTGCTTCCGGTAACAACAACAAATCAGATGTTATCAACGTCACCATCGCAACATCCATCGCAATATCCGTCCCTTTTCCCATCGCAATGCTCACATCGGCACGAGCCAGTGCCTGCGAGTCGTTTATGCCGTCGCCTACCATAGCTACTTTCTTTCCTAACTTTTGAAGAGCCATGATATATTCTTCCTTATCATCAGGCATCACTTCAGCCTTAAAATACTTTATACCTAAAGTATCAGCCACTCTTTCCGCCGTCTTCACACCGTCGCCTGTCAACAAATGCACTTCTATTCCCATATCCGTCAGGGTCTTTACAGCCGCTGCCGATGTCGGTTTGATGCGGTCTGAAATAGCCAGTACAGCTAGCAAACGGTTACCTTCGCCATAATAAACGACGCTTATTCCGTTGTCCTGCCATTTACGTATCTGCTTCATAGTGTCATCCGGTATCTCCGAACCGAATACCTCCAACAATCCGTGGCTTCCAACCCAGTAAGTAACACCATTGACTTCCATCTGGATTCCCCGGCCGGTAAGGCTTTCAAAATTACCGGCTTCACACGTAGAGGCTCCCGAATCTTCCAGCCAACGAATAATGGCAGACGCCAGCGGATGCTCCGATTTCAATTCCGCAGTATAGAGAATATCCAGATAACAGACATTCGATTCTGTCAGCCAGCAGGAATCCACGACAACCGGAATCCCTTCCGTCAATGTCCCCGTCTTATCCAGTACAATCGTATCGACTTTACAAAGAGTCTCCAATGCATAAGCATCTTTTATCAGGATATGCCGTTCGGCTCCTTTTCCCATCCCGACCATCAGTGCCGTCGGAGTTGCCAGCCCTAAGGCACACGGACAGGCAATCACCAATACTGAAACAGCTGAAAGAAGGGCATAAGAAAAATAATCCCCGCCGCCAATCACCATCCAGCAGATAAACGTTACGATAGACAGGAGAACGACTACCGGGACAAATATACCGCTTATTTTGTCAACTATACGTTGCACGGGCGCTTTACTTCCCTGGGCAGCCTGCACCATCTTGACGATTTGCGCCAGAACCGTTTCATTCCCGACTCCGGTCGCCTCCATCGTAAAAGCACCTTTTTGGTTGATTGTTCCGGCCAATACCCGGTCACCGGCAACTTTCTCCACAGGAATCGGTTCCCCGCTCAGCATGCTTTCATCTACGGAAGAAGAGCCTTGCAGCAAAGTTCCGTCCACCGGTATTTTCTCACCGGGCCGAACACTTACAATATTCCCCCTTTTCAAAGAAGAGATAGGAACTTCCTCCTCTTTTCCGTCAGTTACAAGACGGGCCGTTTTAGGCTGTAATCCCATCAGGCTTTTAATAGCAGAAGAAGTACTGTTCTTCGCCCTCTCCTCCATCAACTTGCCCAACAGCACAAAGGCGATAATCACCCCTGAGGCTTCATAATACACATGCGGCTCCAATCCCTTTTCAATCCAGAACTGCGGATAAACCGTATTGAAGAAACTGAATATAAAAGCAATGGAAGTACTGAGGGCCACCAAAGTATCCATATTGGCACTCTTTTGCAGCGCATGGCGCACGCCGTTCACATAAAACGATCGCCCGAACAGAACCATAATAGCCAATGCCAGCACCATCATTATCCAGTTGGCGTAGGGCATGTGCATAAACACCATCCCCAATAAAGCCAAAGGCACTGATAATATCCATGCTCCGATTGTATTCCGCTTCAGTTTTTTATAATGCTTACGCGCCATCTCTTCCTGTACGGCCAGCGGGTCTTCGGCCTCAACCACCAAATCATATCCGGCAGCCTGTACGGCTTCCTGCATTTTCTGTAAACTGATTACCGAAGGATGGTATGTAACTGATAAAGTGTTCGCTGCAAAATTAACAGATGCCTCTTCTACTCCGGGTAGTGCCTTGACGGTACTCTCCACGTTATTGGCACAAACCGCACAACTCATCTCAAGGACGGGCAGTACCTTACTTTCTACATCTTTCATTATTATGTTTATTTTATACCGATTCTATTGTAGAACAAAGATACGAATAAATCAGTTGCAACAAAGTTGCGGAATTTCATTACGCTCATTAAGATATGTACGAATTTAATAGTTTTATTTGGTATATTTGTCCTATTATTTAACAATCGAATACCCGACCTTTGTCAGACGAATTAACGAATGAATTTATAAAACGAATACAGTTATGATACTTGACTCCTTGAATAACACAGAAAAGGTTGAATGCTTGCACCCTTTGTTTAAAAAAGCTTTTGATTATGTAAAAGCTACTGACTTCTCCAAAATGGAAGACGGCAAATACGAATTGGACGGTTCCCGCCTGTTTGTCAGCGTAGCCAGTTTATCCGGCAAAGATAAAAACGATGTTGCAATCGAAACGCATAAGAAATATATCGATATCCAGCTTCCCCTTCTAGGTGTAGAAAAAATCGGTTGGAAACCGGGATGCGAATTACAGGAAGTTTCCGTGCCTTATAACGAAGAGAAAGATATCGCTTTCTTCGTTGACCGCCCGACTGCCTATACAAAAATCTATCCCGGACAGTTCGCCATCTATTTTCCGGAAGACGGCCATGCACCCGGTATCGGAGAAGGAAATATCCGCAAAGTGATTGTCAAAGTACAAGTCGAAGAATAACTGCTTATAAAACCCATTGGCCTAACGGCACTAATGGGAGTCATCAGTAAGTATTTACAATAAAACGAGGGGGAAGCTAAAATCCAGTTAGCTTCCCCCATTATTCTTTAAATAACACAACTTCTTAACTTACCGTCCGGTTGCCTGTAAATATTCCGTCCGTTTAATCAGGTAATTGGTATAATCGTCCGTATATTGGTCTCTGCTTTGTTGTAGTAAAGACTGGGCATTCAGCAAATCACTCAATGTCTCTGTTCCTGCCTGATAATAATCTGTACTCAGACGTACATTTTCTTCTGCCGTTTTTACCGATTCTTCCGATATCTTTACCTGTTCATAGGCCTCTTCCAATTCATTCCAGAGTTTTTGCATCTGTAAAAGAAGTTTCTCATTGGTATCCTGCCGTGTATATTCAGCCGCTTTCAATTGCAACTTCTGCTTCCTGATAGCATGCGAACCGCCCCACCAATCGGTTAAGGGGACAGAAACCGTGGCAAAAATCATCCCGAAAGAATGATCGGTATCCAAAATATTATGATACATATAGCCGGCACCTATTCCTACCGACGGCAGGTTCTGACCGACTTTCAATTTATATTGCAGACGGCTGGCTTCCACATTTTTATCAAGCAGTTTATAGGCAACAGTCGTCGGCAAGGCACTCATCAGGTCTATCCGGTAAGTCTCCGGCGAAGGCAGAGGCTCCTGTAAAGTTGCCTGAACGGTAAAATCATCTTCCGGCATTCCGATATACTGAGACAACAACATTTTTGACAGACGCAAATTATTATCCACTTTCAGCCGGTCACTGGCTATACTATTCTTTTTTAGTTGAACCTGTAACAATTCATTCCTGTTTGCCACGCCGGCACGAACGGAAGCCTCCACATCCTTATACAAGTTGTCGATTAATGTTTCCAGTAAGGAAACCGTTTTTCTCTTTTCCTGCAAAGAAACGTGCTGCCAGTAATACTGTTCGACAGTCAGCAATACTTCATTCTCCGATTGTTTCATCTGATAACGGCTCACTTCCACCGCCAGGGCAGCCAGTTTGTTATTATTAAGTATCTGTCCTCCTGCAAAAACCGGCTGGACTGCTGTCACTCCTCCCATAATACCGTTCTTTGCCATTGTCATTTCTAACAGACCGGGGACCAGCGCCAACTCTGCCATTCCATTGTCTGAGGTAAAAGCGCCTCCCGTCGCACTTATAGATGGAAAATATTTCGTGAAAGCCTCTTTACGCACCTCTTCCGCACCTTTTACATCTAAACGGGCATTCTTCATCCGGGCATTATTCTCCAATGCCAGTTGGCTGCATTCCTCCAGTGTCAAACTACGCTGGGCTTCGACAGATAAAGCCGGTACCAGCAAAAGACAAAGGAGATTGCCTAAAACATATATTATCTTTTTTCCAGACATATTCTTTACTCTTAATTTAGTTATACGACCTTTTTATTCCCGCCGAATATCATCCAGTAAAATACCGGAATAACAATAACGGCCAATATCATGGCAAATACTGTTCCCGAACAAATCACGACTCCCATCGGAGTCCATAAGGCACTGTTACTGATAATCATCGGGACAACCCCCACCGCAGTTGTTGCCGACGTCAGGAAAATCGGTAACATACGACGTTTACCGGCATCCATAGCAGCCTCTTTGACAGAGATATGATGATTGATACGTAAATCCTGGGCATGGTCGAATATCATAATCGCATTACGTACCACAATACCTATCAAACTGATTATACCCAACACACAAGTGATACTGAACTCCATCCCGGACACCCAGAGACCGAAAGCAGCACCGAACAGGCACAGTAAAATAGAAGTAAGGGCAGCAACAGCCAATCCGATTTTCTTATAGTTTATCAGCAAGAACAGGAAGACAATAATGACGGCAATCGAAAGCCCCTCTATTATCGGAGTAATAATTTCCTCGTCAGACTCTTTTACACCTCCGTATTCAAAAGATACGCCCTCCGGAAGATTGGGTATCACCCGGTTGTTCATCACCTTTTCTACCTTCTTCTGCATATTCGTTTCATTAAAGCCGCGTTTAACCTGAGTAATCACACTCAACGTACGCACTCCGTTACGGCGAACAATCTGCCCTTCATTCCATCCTCCCTGTATTTCAGACACCTGGCGAAGCGGAACACTGACACCCGGAACAGCCGTCGGCAAATAAGCATCCCCTATCCCACCAAACGAATCGTATGCATCCTCTCCCTTATCCGATTTCAGGCAGATAGCCAACGGATAATCGCCTTCCCAGACAGAGCCGACCGACATACCGTTATAACGGATAACCATATCGGCCGCCGCCATCGCTTTCGAAATTCCCAGGCGGGACGACTCCACAGGGTCAAGCGTTACACGAACTTCGGGTAGCATCTCCTCAAAATTCGTATGAACCCAAACCAGGCCATCCATATCCTGCAATGATGTCATCAATGTATCAGCCACCTGCTTCAAGGCTGTTATATCATCTCCCATAAAGCGAACTTCTATCGGGAAACTCACAGTCTGATAATCCAACTGCTTGAACTTGATGAAAGCATCCGGATAATAATCGGCATAAGCATTGGCATATTCATCCAACAGGTCGGTTGTTGCCTCTACGGATGTTGTATTTACAATAAACTGCGCATAATTCTTTCCACCCATATTCGGAGCATAAGTTGCCTGGAAACGCGGGGAAGCCATTCCCACAAATGCGGTAGCCGACAAAACCCGTTCGTCATCTTTCAATAAAGCATATACGCTGTCGCAAACGGCTGCCGTTTTATCCAATGACGAACCTTGCGGCAAATAAATCTCTATAGCAAACTGGTCACGGTCTGCTTCCGGCATCATTCGTTGCGGGATACGCATCATAATCACCACAGCCAGCAACACGGATAGAACCCCGATAAACAACGTTGTTTTGGGATAGCGAAAAGTCCATTCAAGTACCTTTTCATAGACAGCCTGTACCGTATCCAACAAGTTGAAACGTTTCTTTCCGTCCGTCTTCTGCCCGTTTTTCAATCCCTTTTTGATAAGGGTGTGTTCCAGCATGGGAATAAATATCATGGCAATAGCCAACGAGGTCATCAATGAAATCGTTATCGTCCAGGGAAACCAGTTCAGAAAGTCCAGCATCTGCCCCGTCATCGTAAACAGCAACGGATAGAAAATAATACAAAGGCTGAGCGTTGCCAGAAAGATGGAAGAGAAATAGTTCTTGGCACTCGATACTGCGGCATGCCAGCGGGACATTCCGTTATCCAGCCGTTCCAGATAAGCATCTATAACAATGATGGAATTATCCACAATCATCCCCAGAACAACAATTAAAGCAGCCAATGTAACCGTATTCAACGGGATGCCCACAGCATACATAATCCCGATAGATATAAAAATACTGATCGGAATGGAAGTAGCCGCAACAATAGCCGATTTGAAAGGAAAAAGCAGCATCATCACCAGAATAACGACCACAATGGAGACAAAGAGGTCACGCACAAACGAACTCACTGAATCATCCACCACCTTGGGTTGGTCCGCAATCCGCTGAATGGACACGCTTTCCGGAAGCTCTTCCTGGAAAGCTGCCAGCACCTTATCCACTTCCTTCCCGTACTGTACAATATTATTGCCTTCCCGCATCTCCATGGAAAGGATGATAGCCTTCTTTCCGTTATTCATTATATAACTGTCAGGCTCGGGATATTCACGGACAATGCGTGCTATGTCTTTCAGACGGATTATATTCCCGTCACCATCCGCCAGGATAATCTGGTCGGCTATCTCTTTTTCAGAAGCATAGGTGTTAGAGAAATGGATTGGAATATCGAGGTCTTCACTTTTCAACGAGCCTCCCGATGTGGTAAATCCTTGTGTGAAAAGTGTTGTCATCAACATTCGGGTATCCAACTTGTAAGCCGTCAGTTTATCCCTGTCGAGATAGACACTGATTTGCTCCTTTTGTATGCCGTAACGGCGCAGATTTGAAACAGACTCAATACGACGGAGGCGGTCTTCCAGTGATTCCAGATAATCCTCCAGTTCACGGTATGTTTTATCTTCCGATTCAAGCGTAATCAACAAAGCGGAGGTATCACCGAAGTCGTCGTTCGCAATGACAGCCAGGACACCCGAAGGCAATTGCGATTTGAAGTTCTGCAAACCCAGCTTAATCTTAGACCAGACTTCGTCCTTATTATTCACTTCATCGTTCAGCTCCACCATGATATACACCATTCCGTCACGCGACATGGAATATGTTTTCTTCTTCTTTATCTCCTTAAAAGTATAAAGATAGCGTTCCAAAGGCTTTGCCAGTTGTTCCTCCACCTCGGCAGAAGTCGCCCCGGGATAAACGCCCACGACAACACCCTGGCGGATGGTAAATTCCGGAAACTCCTGTTTCGGCATATTTACCAGGCCATAAATTCCCAGACCGACCAAGACGGTCAGCACCAATAAGGTGATCTGGTAATAATGCATGGCCCATTCTATAATTCCCTGCTGTCTTTTCATAAGGCTTTCACTTTCATATCCTCACTTACCTTCTGATAACCGTCTGTTATGACAAGGTCACCTTCGCTCAGTCCGTCCGTTATCTGTACGCCATTGTCGGTCAACTTTCCGATACGAACCGTTACCGCTTTGGCCTTTCCGTCACGCAGGCACCAGACATACCGTTCACCGGTGTGCGATAATTGTATCACATTATTAGGCAACGAGATAGTAGTAACCCTATCCTTATTTTCCACCCTCACCCGGCAAACCATTCCCGGCAATAACGCTCCATCCCTGTTATCCAGCTTTATCCTGGCTTCATAGGTATGGGATACCGGATTAGCGGTAATGCCTTTCTCCGTAACCATGCCTTCAAACAACCGGCCTCCCAAAGCAGCAACGGTTATAGCCGCTTTCCGGTGGTCGATGAACGGTATTTCTTTTTCCGGTACGGCAATCTTAATATTCACTGTCCCTACATCCAATAAGGTGAAAACCGGTTTACCGGGCTGCACATTCTCGCCTGCCTCCACATTTCTTTTTCCGATTACACCATCAAAAGGAGCATACAGGCTGGCATCTTCCAGATTCTTCCGGGCGATGCTTTCCATCGACTGTGCCTGTTGCAGCTTACTCTGCACTTCCACCCATTTGATTTCCGGGAGACTTTTGTTTTCATACAATGTTTTCATACGGTCATAAGCATCCTGTGCCTGCACCAGGGAAGCACGGGATGCGTCATACGTATCCTGAAGAGTCGCACGATTCAGCAAAGCCAGAAGCTGCCCTTTATGAACTTTCTGCCCTTCACGGACAAGAATTTCCTGCACATTCCCCATAACCTGGAAACTTAGGGAAGAGGCAGACATTTCCTCCACCGTTCCAACATAATTTTGACCATCAACAAGGCTGCTGCCCATTATTTCAACCACTTTCACAGGTATTACCTTCTCTTCCGTCGGCTTATCCTTTTGGCCGGAACAGCTCATCAACAGAATTATAAACAAAGAAATGCCCGCACATTCTACAATCTTCATACCTATCTATTTATTAGTATATTAAAGAGAAATAAACGATGCAAAAGTGATGAGAATCCTTATTTTATAAAAGGTCAGTTGAGCCGTAGAATTGTTCTATTTTTCGCATTCGTATGCATTCTTTTCCTATATTTGCATATAAATAAAGAAAAGATGAACCAAACAGTTCCCATAATAGATATCTCAAAGGTCGAACATTCATCCAAAATAGACTTCTTTGATGACGATTTCGTTATTTTCGACGATTTGAATGAAATTCCACTGTTCGATTATCCCAGCCGTATTGCAGATGCCGCCGTTTTTGCCATTTGCCAGAAAGGTTCCGTACGAATCAGCATCAATCTGAAAGAATATACAATCGTTCCTAATAACCTGGTAGTTCTCCTGCCGGACCAGATAGTACAGCATTACGAACGCAGTGATGACTTTGCCGGTATTTTTCTGGGAGTATCCAAACAGTTCATCGACGATACAATCCCGGGAATGAAGAATCTTTTATCAGCTTTCTTCTACGTCAGGGACCATCCATGCACTATCCTGACTGAGGAAGAGTTGGATTATCTTTCCGAATATCATCCCATGTTATGGAAAAGGGTTAAGATGAAAGAGCACGTGTACCGGAAAGAAGTTATTCAAAGCCTGTTACTGTCATTATTCTACGATGTCTGCAATATCTTCCGCAAACACCAGCCAATCGATGAAGGCAAAAGGTCCCGCAAAGAAGAGTTGTTCGGATTGTTTATGCAGACGGTTCTGGAAAACTACAAGCAGGAAAGGAGTGTTGCCTTTTATGCCGATAAACTGTGTGTCACAGCCAAATACCTTTCACTCATATCCAAAGAAGTCAGCGGGCAGCCTGCCGGAAACTGGATTGACGAATATGTGATTCTGGAAGCAAAAACGTTATTGAAGTCAAGCCAGATGAGCATACAGGAAATAGCCGATAGCTTAAACTTTGCCAACCAGTCTTTCTTCGGAAAGTATTTTAAGCATCACACAGGAATATCTCCCAAAGAATACAGAAAACGATAGGGGATAACATTACCTTTATCCCCCGATTATTACATTTATATCATACGCACTGAAAATAGCCTTACAACGCTCCACCGTTTCTTCCGACGGCGTCGCCATCGAATAATGGGCCGGGTTATATACCGTCCCCAACTTTTCATGTTTGTTCTTACCAATATCATGATAAAGGAGCAGATTCACTGTCCGATGCTTCCAGGGTAAGGAAGAAAGAAATGCGGCCGAACGGGTTATATTTTCTTCATCCGCATTCACACCTTCTATCAGAGGGATACGGATATGAAACGCATGACCGGCTTCCGCCACCATGCGTAAGTTAGACAATATTAACTCATTAGGCACTCCGCAGTAAAGTTTATGTTTAACTGTATCCATATGCTTCAGGTCTACCAGAAAAAGCTCGGAATGTTGCATCACCTCCCTGACAATCTCCTCTCCGGCAAACAATGTCGTATCGACGGCACGATGGATACCCAGGTCACCACAACGACGAAGTAATTCCAGCAACATATCCGGATGCAACAACGGCTCCCCTCCGCAAAAGGTTACGCCTCCCTCCGACCGGTCCATGAATACCGTTTCCTTTTCAATCTCCTTCATCAGGTAATCTACAGAATATTCGGTTCCGGATATCTCCATTGCCAGAGCCGGACAGACCTCCGCACATTTGCCGCACAAATGACAGAGAGCATTGTCGGTGACAATCCCTTCGGATGTCAAAGCCAGCGCCTTTTGCGGACAATTCTCCACACACGTCCGGCATCCAATACATTTCTTCTTTGTATAGAGTTTCTGTTTCCGGCTGGATACCCCCTCCGGATTATGACACCAAACACACGACAACGGACACCCTTTCATAAAGACAGTCGTCCGGATGCCCGGCCCGTCGTTTATTGCATAACGCTTAATATCGAATATTAAACCCATTTTTTCAGTTGACAAGTGACAACTAATTAAAAGTTTTCCTGCTCCGTACGGGCAATCACATCAGCCTGCAAGTCTGCATTCATATCATTGAAATAATCACTGTAACCGGCTACACGAACCAACAAGTCACGGTAATCTTCCGGACATTTCTGGGCGGCATACAGCGTTTCCGTATCCACAATATTAAACTGGATATGATGTCCGCCCAAAGCAAAGTAACTGCGAATCAGGGAGGCCAGTTTCGAAATATCTTCCTCCCGCTTCAACAGGCTCGGAAGGAAACGCTGGTTCAGCAATGTTCCGCCACTCTTCACCTGGTCCAGTTTGCCCAATGACTTGATAACGGCAGACGGTCCGTGCGTATCGGCACCATGTGAAGGAGAAGTCCCGTCGGAGATAGCCTTTTCTGCCAGACGGCCGTTCGGGGTCGCTCCCATCACCTTACCGAAATAAACATGACAGGTAGTCGACAGCATATTCAGGTGAAAACACTCCCCTTTCGTATTCGGTTTGCCTTCAATAGCATCATACAAATCATCGAATACTTTGACGGCAATGGCATCGGCATATTCGTCATCATTACCGAAGAAAGGCGTGCGGTTCAGGATTGTCTGGCGCATGACTTCCGCTCCGGCAAAATTGTCAGCCATTGCTTTCAGCATTTCATCCATCGAAAAGCGTTTGTCTTCAAAGACATGTTTCTTCAAAGAGGAGAGGCTATCGGTTATTGTACCCAGCCCCGTACATTGTATATAAGTGGTGTTATAACGCGGTCCGCAGTTGTAATAATCGCGTCCTTTGGCAATACAATCGTCGATAAACAAGGAAAGGAATGTGGCCGGTGCATATTTGGCAAACATTCGGTCGATATAATTGCTTACACGTACCTTCATATCCACAAAATAATGCACTTGTTTCATAAAGGCGGCGTATAAATCATCATAGCCGGCAAAGTCACACGGATTACCGGTTTCCAGTCCTACTTTACGGCCGGATACCGGGTCGACACCATTGTGAAGGGTTACTTCCAGTATCTTCGGGACATTCAGATAACCAGTCAGCACATAAGCCTCCTTCCCGAAAGCACCCACCTCGATACAACCGCTGCAACCTCCTTCCCGGGCATCATGCAGGGATTTCCCCTGTCGCATCAGTTCCTGGATATACACGTCCGGATTGAACACCGAAGGATAACCGTGCCCCTGGCGAATCACCTTGCATCCGGCCCGCAGGAACCGTTCCGGCGTACGGGCACTGATATGAATGGCACTTCCCGGTTGCAGGATATGCAGTTCCTCAATCGTTTCAAGCATGATATAGGAAACTTCGCTTACCCCGTCGCTGCCGTCGGCTTTCACTCCTCCGATATTCAGGTTGGTAAAGTCGTTGTAGGTTCCGCTTTCCTTGGCGGTAATACCGACCTTCGGCGGTGCCGTATGGTTATTTACTTTGATAAAGAAGCAAGACATCAACTCTTTAGCTTCATCACGGGTTAAGGTCCCCGCAGCTATTTCCTTTTCATAGAAAGGAGCCAGATGCTGGTCGAAATGTCCCGGGTTCATGGCATCCCAGCCGTTCAGTTCGGTAATAGTTCCCAAATGGACAAACCAATACATCTGGATAGCTTCCCAATACGTACGGGGAGCATGGGCCGGAACCCAACGGCAAACTTCAGCTATCTTACGAAGTTCGGCAGCCCGCACCGGGTCTTTCTCCGCCATCGACATTTCGTCCGCCAGGTCGGCATGACGTTCGGCAAAGAGAATGGCGGCATCGCAGGAGATAGACATGGCGGTAAGTTCCTCCTGCTTATCCGTCGCTTCAGGGTCATTCATGAAATCGAGGTTTGCCAGTTCGCCGGCAATCCGTTCTTTCAGGTCCAGCAAACCGTAACGGTAGACTTTTCCGTCAAGAGCCGTATGTCCCGGAGCACGCTGTTCCATAAATTCGGTAAACATACCGACTTCATAGGCCTCTTTCCATTCTTTCGGGACATGGCTGAAAATACGTTCACGCTGTGTACGGCCTTTCCAGTATGGGATTACTTCGCGTTCATAAGTATCTATATCTTCCTGGCTGATGGTATAACGTTGCAATTCACGGGTATTCAGCACATGCAGGTCTTCCACACTATGGCAGGTCAGTTCGGGAAAAGTAGGAACGGCTTTCGGTGCCGGACCACGCTCCCCCACAATCAGTTCATCTTTACCTATATAGATAGTCTTTTGTTTGCATATCTCAAGAAAGTTCAAAGCTCTCAGAATCGGAACAGGATATTTCCCGTAATTCTCCTTGTAGAAACGGGTTTCGATAAGCGCCCGTTCGATAGACAGGGAAGGTTCAGCCTCAAAAGAAAGCCGGCGTAACCGTTTGATACGGTCGTTCATACCATACCCATTTGCTTCCGCCGCCGGAGCAAAATTGGATGCACTGCGGGGTGCACGCTGAGCTGTTGTTGTACTCATATTGAACACAGTATTTTTTAAGAAATAACTAAGAATAAGAAAATAGTAAACCGTGCCACAGACGGTTCTGTCCGGGAAAGAATGTATTGTTTAAAGATAGAACATCAAACAATTGAAGAGTTTTCTGTAACCTTTTATAATCATATAATATACAAAGTGTTATACGAACACCGCAAACATAAATACTTTTCATGAATAAACAAAATAATAGCGTCTGTATTTTTTACTATATTTGCAACATTCGTTTTGTTTTCATGGTTATTCATATAAATATATCTTCATGGAAAATCGTTTTTTAGGACTTATAGAGAACAGCATCAAGGAACATTGGGACCTGCCTGCTTTCTCAGATTATAATGGACACACGTACCATTATAAAGATGTGGCCCGGCGTATCGAAAAATTTCATATAATACTCGAACATGCAGGAATAAAGAAAGGAGACAAAGTAGCTTTGGTCGGACGAAATTCGTCTAACTGGGCCATCTGCTTTTTCGGCATACTGGCGTATGGTGCGGTTGCCGTCCCCATCCTCCACGAGTTTAAGCCGGACAATATCCATCATATCGTAAACCATTCGGGGGCAAAGGCTGTACTGGCCGGAGCCAACAACTGGGAGAATATGAACGAGCAGATGATGCCCGATGTCAAACTGTTCATGATGCTGGACAATTTCTCCATCATCAAGAGCAAGAATAAGGAAGTACGGGTAGTGCGTGACAGGATTAACGAGTATTTCGGAAAGAAATATCCCCGCTCCTTCACGGCTGCCGATGTTAAATATCATGTCGAACAACCGGAAGAACTGGCTGTATTGAACTATACTTCGGGAACGACCAGCTTCTCCAAAGGGGTTATGATTCCTTTCCGCAGCTTATGGAGCAATACGCAGTTTGCTTACGACAACCTGCCGTTTATCCATCCGGGAGACAATGTGGTCTGCATGTTGCCGATGGCACATATGTATGGCTTGGCTTTCGAGATTCTGAATTGTGTGAACAAAGGATGCCATGTGCATTTCCTTACCCGCACACCGAGCCCGAAGATTATCGCCGAAGCATTTGCCCGTGTGAAACCGGCATTGATACTCGCCGTACCTCTTATCATCGAAAAAATCGTCAAGAACAAGATATTCCCGGAACTGGAAAAGCCGCTCATCAAATTACTGCTGAAAGTCCCCTACCTCGACCAGAAAGTACTCGACACCATCGCAAAGAAGTTGAACGATTCTTTCGGAGGTAAATTCGGCGAAGTGGTAATCGGTGGCGCCGCCCTGAACAAAGAGGTGGAAGAATTTCTCCGCTCCATCAAGTTCCGGTATACCGTCGGTTATGGAATGACGGAATGTGGTCCGTTGGTGGCATACGAACAATGGGATACGTTCAGACAAGGTTCTGTCGGCCGCATTGTCGACCGTATGGAAGCACGTATCGACTCTGCCGACCCGGTTAACGAAGTAGGCGAAATCCTGGTCCGTGGCATGAACGTCATGTTGGGATATTACAAGAATCCGGAAGCGACCAAAGCGGTCATGATGCCCGACGGCTGGATGCGTACCGGCGACCTGGGAACAATAGATTCCGACGGTTTCCTTTATATCCGCGGACGCAGCAAATCCATGATTCTGGGACCAAGCGGACAGAATATCTATCCGGAAGAAATAGAAGACCGCCTGAACAACATGCTTTATGTTTCCGAATCGTTGATAATCTCGCAAGGCGGCAAACTGGTAGCCCTGATCTATCCGGATTGGGAACTGGTTGACAAAGCAGGCATCCAACATTCCGAAATAGAAAAGTTAATGCAACAAAACATCGACCAACTCAATACAGAGATGCCGGGCTACAGCAAAGTAACCTGCTTCAAATTGTATCAGGAAGAGTTCGAAAAGACACCGAAGCGCAGCATCAAACGGTATTTATACCAGCCGGCAGAAGAAAACTGATTCTCCGGAGGTATTCCCAAACTTCACCTTTCAGGTTTCAGCCACATGTCCGCCTTGAAAAAGATTGGACTTGGCTGAAAGGTGATTATATTGAATTCAAATTTCGACAAGTAGGCATTCGTTTGCCCACCGATAGTTATCTGTTTACTGACGGGTAGTTATCCGTTTGCCGACGGGTAGTTATCCGCTGACAAAGCATAGGTGTTTCGAAATGTTAAGACCTATCTTTTGATGACAAAACATATATGCTTTGAAGACAAAAGTCATATGTTTTGCCGGAAGTTGTTTTACACTGATTTTTTGTATACATTTTTTTACAAATTCGAATCTATCATATAAAAGAAAAAACAATTGTTTTTATTTTATATCATCTTTTCTTACGCAAAAAACCATGTGAGGCATATCTACTCCACGATAATGTGTGACAATAATATCAATTAAACTCATGCCATTGCGAAGCGCAACATTTTGGGATGCAATATTCGTATCTCGGATAATGGAATATAATGCATTAAAATGCAACATATTAAATCCATACTCACGACAAGCTGTTGCGGCTTCAATTGCATAACCGTTATGCCAATGCTTATATGCAAACAAGTAACCGATTTCTGGAACTTGTGTTGTCTTGTATTCCTGCATCGTAATACCACATTGTCCTATCATTTCATCGGTATCTTTAAGAAATACGCCCCACAAACCAAAGCCAAAATCTTTATATCGTTGAAGTTGCTTTTGCATCCATACTATAGTTTCTTCATCGTTGAAAGCTCCATTATAAGCATACATCACATTTTCATCTTGCAATATTGAGGATAATGCCTTCATATCCGAAATGGTCATTTCCCGCAATTGCAATCTATTGGTTTCTAAAATTATACGCTTCATAAAACTATTATCATTTATTCTATTATTTCATTTGTAAAGTTACAAAAAAGTACCGTTTTATCAGTTAGTTACGCACGGTTGTTCTTCACATCCCACAGGCACAAAGGAACATCCATCTTGCTACTGAACTGTTTAATCTCTCCGTCCACCGTAAGGCGACACATTAAAGGCAGATTGCCGTTGGGCTTCTCGCTGCCTTTCTTCACATAGGATAAGACCTTGAATGTACTTCTCATAACTCACTCCTTTTTGGGGTTACAAAATTAGTTCATTGGAGTTACCGATAGATAAGATAAATGATGCCAAACGCTGAAAAAAGAACAGTTTAGCAAGAAATTTTCATCATCATACGAGTAATGATGTGGTAACTGAACTTTTGCTCCGTTTGTCTATATTACGACTTTCTTTGGCTTTTTGCCAATAGAAAAATATAGCGTAACGAACGCTTTCTCAGTCTGTTCGCTACGCTTCACCACTTTATACTACTTCGTTACATGTTTATTTTAGGAAATAATCGTCCAAAATTCAAACATGACAAGCACGGGGTGCATCAACATTTAATGCTCAATTCACGGAGTACGTCACGTATCTTCTCGAAGGTCGTGATACGTGTCGGCACTAATGGCAAACGCAGTTTGTTTTCAATGAAGCCCATTGCATTCAGCATACTCTTCGCTCCGGCAGGATTACCGTCTACAAACAGTAATTCGAATAATTCGGTGAAACGATGATGGATAGTGCGGGCATGATCGTAATCGCCGGCCAACGCCAAACGAACCATCCGGCTAAATTCACGGGGGAAAGCATTACCGATAACAGAAATAACACCGATCGCACCTAATGTAATCAATGGGAAGGTGATACCGTCATCACCGGAAATAACATTAAAATTCGCCGGTTTATTCTTAATGATGTCATCCATCTGGGTGATATTACCGGAAGCCTCTTTCACAGCAACTACATTCTTAAACTCACGTGCAATACGGAGTGTTGTAGCAGCAGTCATATTTACACCTGTTCTTCCCGGTACATTATATAATACGATAGGAAGTTTGGTGGCTCCGGCAATAGCTTTGTAATGCTGATAGATTCCTTCCTGGGAAGGTTTATTATAATAAGGTACGACAGACAGGATAGCGTCGATACCATCAAAATTATCGTTCTTTAATTTCTCAACAATCGTGCGGGTGCAGTTACCGCCAACACCTAAAACGATAGGAATACGGCCGTTAACCTTAGTTACAACGAGGCTGATAATTTTCTTTTTTTCTTCTTCAGTGAGGGTTGGTGTTTCCGCAGTAGTTCCTAACACTACCAAATAATCGGTTCCGTTCTGCACCTGGTAGTCTACCAGTTTGCTCAACGCATCATAGTCCACACTTTCGTCGTCCTTAAAGGGAGTGATCAACGCCACACCCATTCCTTTTAAATTTATGTCTGCCATGGGGAAAATATTCCTTTTTTGTTATTTAGCACTGCAAAAATAACGAAATTATATCATTTGGAACGGATTGTCTGCAAATAAAATAAGATATGTTCGAATAAATGCTTTATATCAGCGTTTTCTGTCATTGAAATCGTGAGATCATATAAATCCAGTTCACTGTTTTTTGCTCCGACTTTTAAGGTTCCGGGATGTTTCAACAACAAATATTGCATGACATAATTATTACCTTGGGTAAGGTCGATTAGTATATCTGCATTACATGAACAAAACTTCTTTTGGATTTCATCCGTTGGCATATACCACATATCCAGATCGGTCTTGGCATGGACAACCATATACGACGGATTCATCTCTGGCAACGTTTCGCCGGACACATAGACGCAAACATTGACATTCTTATTCAACGTACGTAATGTTTTGAGGCAAGGCTCAACGACATCACGGTCTTCGGCATTAAACAACACCAGGATATGGCGGGCGTCTTTCAGGGTGCAGAAGTTACTCTGACGCTTTCCGGACTGCCTAGCCAATGCCTTTACTTTCTTATGGATAAAATGGTTCGTCAGTCTCATTCTGCCAACATGTTTAAGAATTCAGTTTCATTTATAATCTTCACTCCCAGCTTTGCTGCTTTTTCAAGTTTGGCCGGACCCATGTTTTCTCCGGCAAGGATGTAATCTGTTTTGCCGGAGACGGAACCACTGTTCTTTCCGCCATGCTGTTCGATCATGGCTTTATATTCGTCACGTGAATGTTGGGTAAATGTACCGCTAATCACGATTGTCAATCCTTTCAGTTTATCGGAACGGTTTGCCAGCACTTCTTCGGCTACCGTCATTTGCAATCCGTATTCTTGCAGGCGGGCTACGAGGATACGGTTGTTTTCGTCGGCAAAATAGTCTACAACACTACGGGCAATACGTTCGCCAATCTCATCCACTTCCGTCAATGTCTCCAAGGAAGCCTCCTGTAATTGTTGCATCGAATGGAATGCAGACGCCAGGCGTTTTGCCACAGTCTCGCCGACATAACGGATACCCAACCCAAACAACACCCGTTCAAACGGTACCTGTTTGGACTCTTCAAGGCTCGCCATCAGGTTACGGGCGCTTTTCTCCGCCCAACGTTCCAGACGCAACAAATCTGGCATCTCCAAGGTATACAGATCGGCAACGTTTTTTACCAGACCGGCTTCATACAAGTCTTCTACCGTTTCCGGACCGATATTTATATTCATGGCGCGGCGGGTAACGAAATGTTCGATACGGCCTTTTATCTGCGGTGGACAACCAGCTTCATTCGGACAATAATGGGCCGCCTCCCCTTCCGGGCGATACAAAAGCGTACCGCATTCAGGGCAAGTCTTGATAAAAGTAACCTTCGCACCCAACAACATCGAACGGGAGTCGACATCGACACCAACAATCTTAGGAATGATTTCTCCGCCTTTTTCTACATATACATTATCTCCCAGATGCAAATCCAACCCTTCAATAATATCTGCGTTATGCAGAGAGGCACGCTTGACGGTCGTCCCAGCCAGCAATACCGGTTCCAGGTTGGCAACCGGAGTAACTGCCCCTGTGCGCCCTACCTGGAAAGAGACTGAGTTGAGACGTGTTACCGCCCGCTCTGCCTGAAATTTATAAGCAATAGCCCAACGGGGACTCTTGGCGGTGAATCCCAGATTCTTCTGCTGGCGCAGTGAATTTACTTTCAATACAATGCCATCAGTAGCCACCGGCAAGTTCTTCCGTTCCACATCCCAATAAGCGATATAGTCGAAAATATCCTGCAAGCTGTCGCATTTACGGATGACATCAGGTATTTTAAATCCCCAGGTACGAGCAATCTGTAGATTTTCGTAATGAGCGTCGGCAGGAAGGCCTTCACCCAGTAAATAATAAAAATAAGCATCCAGCTTACGTGAAGCCACAACAGACGGATTCTGTTGTTTCAACGTGCCTGAAGCAGCATTACGAGGATTGGCAAAAAGCGGTTCTTCCTGCTCTTCACGTTCCTTGTTCAGACGGTCGAATTCTGCCCAGGGCAATAGTATTTCACCCCGTATCTCAAAGTTTTCCGGATAGTTATCACCCCGTAGCTTCAACGGGACAGAACGGATTGTCTTTACATTAGCCGTCACATCATCGCCACGGGTTCCGTCGCCACGGGTCACGGCACGGACCAGGCGTCCGTTCTCATAAATCAACGAGATGGAAGTCCCGTCATATTTCAACTCGGCAACAATCTCGAAAGGCTCGTTCAAAGCACGTTCCGTCCGCTCATAGAAATCACGTATTTCTTCTTCGGAATAGGTATTTCCCAAAGAAAGCATCGGATACTGGTGAACTACCTGTTCAAATTCCTTCGACAAGTCGCTTCCCACCCGCTGCGTCGGTGAATGCGGATCGGCAAATTCGGGATGAGCTTCCTCCAATGCCTGTAATTCTTTCATCTTCTCATCAAACTCACGGTCTGATATCGTCGGTGTGGAAAGTACATAATAATTATAATTATGCTGTTCCAACTCATCACGCAGTGCTTTTATCTTTGCCTCCACCATTATAATTGAAAATTAATATACCAGTTTTACATTATCAATCCAGAACGTATTGCCGGGAGAACCGATATAGGCGCCTCCATGGCTGGAAGTAAACTGTAAAACCATGTGTGTAGGTTCGTCTCCTTCCTCTGCCCAGCCGATCTCCTTTACCGGGACGCTCTCGCCCTGGCTGTTCGTTGCATAACGTTCCTCAACCTGTATGCACATATATGGTTTGTAATCCGCATGGTCGGATATATTGCCATACATAATCGGATAAGTAGCGTCGTTCACCCAACCATCTGTCGATGAGACATAACGTTGAACCATCGTTCCTACCCTTTTAGCATATATATTACCTTCCTTATCTTCCCAGCGTTTCTGCAAAAACAAAATCGCTGCGATAGAATCCTGCCCGGCCACTTTCGACTTACGGCTGAATCCTGTACTGCGGATACGGTCTTTTTCAGGTGCTGCCTTTACCTTATAATCGAAACGGATTGCCGTCGGTTTCTTTGTAAAAGGAACACCGCTGTTCAGCATAGCCTGGGGATTCTTTGTCCCCTTGATCGGTTCATGAACCGAACCCAGGAAAACAGAACCGGCCGCAACCACTTCGATGTCGACCAGGCCAAAAACCTTTACACTTTCCATACGGGTTTCCAGGCGGGCACACCAGCCATCTCCTCTCTTTTCCGGAAATACAGATGTATTCGTCTTCACTACTCCGGCCACTTTCGCCATCACATTGGAATTCGCCCACGGCGAACCTCCCCGGTTGTGATAAGCTGTATTGCCGACAATCGTATCCGTCGGTCCCACCTCATACAGATGCTTCTTATTTCCACCTATAATTCCAGACTCCTGGATTTCACGGACAACCCATTGATCCATATCCCCAAACGCAAAAGGCACAACCTTCTCCTGTCCGGCGATAGTCGATAACTGACTGCCCGCAAACAAAAATAACAATATATTCTTTATATAATTCATAAGCTTTGCTTAAAAGTTGAAAGAATATCATAAAGAATATCCCCACTCCTTGAGAGCCATTCCCCAGTTCTCTTCAACGATCTGTACTGTACGGTCGTCGTATTTGTACTGGTTCTTTTTATATCCCTTCTTCTTTCCCAGATATTTCTCTATCTCGGCTTTAGACGATTCAAATCCCGGCAGGTTTAATTTGCGATAAATATCTTCGGTCATCGCAAAAGCATCCTGTTCGAAATCTTCGAATTTCACTTCTACCAGGTTCCCTTCAGGAATAAGCCCTTTCTGCTCTTCAAACTTGTAGAACAAGCGGCGATATACTTCAATAAGATTGCTTTCAATCTGTTCATTAGTGATATCTTGCAAACGAAGCGGTTGTATCGTATTTGTAAAGAAACTGCGTGTACTCTCAAATACGGTATAAGGATTACGCTTCAAATAAATGAATTTGGCATTCGGAAACATTTCCAACAACGTTTTCACACGTCCGGTATGCGGCGGGTTCTTACTCAGGAATTGTGAGCCATGTGTATTCCAAAGCGATATCTTAACAAGCTTCAGGAAGGTTTCCTTAAACACTTTCAATTCGTGCTCGGTCGTATTGTCGAACAACAGATACCGATCGCAATATTCCAGCATGTGTTTCGGGAAAAACCAAAAATTATAATAAGTATACGGCATCATGTTTGCCAAAGCAAACTCTTCTTCCTGCGGAAGGTCGACCTTCAGTTCCATGTTGTCGGTCGGACGTTTGTCGGGCATCAGGAATGACATATTCTTCTTAAAGAAAGGTTGTCCCCAAAGCATCAAATTCGGGAATACCGTCTGATACGTGGTGTTGTATCCGAAATGCTTGTCGCACGAAAATACATTGTGTACGAATGTCGTACCGCTACGCCAATGGCCCAGTATGAACACCGGGTCCATCTCCAACGGCTTATCCGCTATTTTACGATAACGGGCATCTTCTAAAGGTTGCAGTAAACTAAGCAGGCGGCATACCGATTTTGTCAGATAATACTTGTTTCGAAAACCTTTGTCGATCGTTTTATCGGCTGTCACAGCCTTAAACGTTTTCCAGTCCGCTCCCACCAATGTATTGATTGGTAGCTTATCGAATTCCATCAACCCCATAAATTTTATTGTTTTTCAGTTATACATTTCACAGGAACGCCCTGGCGTCCTAATTCTTCACATACCGTACGAATCGCCTCATAATGTTCTTCGCCTATTCTGAGTTCCGGCAGGTTCAATACAGCCAGAGCATCCTCTGTCACCATATCTTTGGCATCCACCCGGTCGATAATCATTCCGACAGCCGACGTGTTGTTGGTAATCGGATCGATCAGGATAAAGGCTCCCGTCTGTTTATTCTTCTGATAAGGGTCAAAAAACAGTTCTTTTCCGGTCGTAAAGACAACACGGGCGATCTCATTCAGTTTCATCGGCAGGCTATCGGCTGTCAACTGTCCGTTCTCTACCGACAACTGCTCCATTGTATTGACATTCACCTTATAACGGATACTGTCCACACGGGCACGTGTCAGGTTAGTCGTATGCTTGATATAGAACTGTTTGGACATATCCATCGGTTCTTCATCCATCCAGACCAACATCGATTCGAAGTTACGGTCTTCCATCGGCAGATTATCCGGATGTACCAGCATTTCGCCACGGGAAACGTCGATTTCGTCTTCCAGGGTAATGGTAACGCATTGGGGAGGGAAAGCATAATCCAATTCGCCATCATAAGTAACGATACTTTTCACTTTCGATGTTTTGCGTGAAGGCAAAGCCATCACTGTATCTCCTTTACGGATGATACCGCTGGATACCTTACCGCAGAAGCCGCGGAAGTCCAGGTTCGGACGCAATACATATTGTACCGGATAACGAAAATCTTCGAAATTACGATCCTGATCGATTGGCACTGTTTCCAGGAAATCTAACAGAGACGGCCCCTCATACCAGGGAGTGCGGTCGCTCTTATCCACCACATTATCACCATCCAAAGCCGAAAGCGGGATATAAGTGATATCCGGAATATTCAAGGATTTCACGAACGCCTTATAATCAGCGACAATCTTATCGAATATTTGTTTGTCGAAGTCGACCAGGTCCATTTTATTCACAGCCAGTACCACATGTTTGATACCCAACAAAGAAACCAGATAAGTGTGGCGGCGGGTCTGTGTAATTACACCGGTACGGGCATCCACCAGGATAATAGCCAGGTTGGCAGTCGAACCGCCGGTTATCATGTTACGGGTATATTGTTCGTGTCCCGGAGTATCGGCGATGATAAATTTACGGTTGTTCGTACTGAAGTAACGATAAGCCACGTCTATCGTAATACCTTGTTCACGTTCGGCCTTCAAGCCGTCAAGCAATAAGGCATAATCGATATGGTCGCCGGCATTTCCCATACGTTTACTGTCACGTTCAAGGGCATCCAGCTGGTCTTCATATATCTTTTTACTGTCGAACAACAGACGTCCGATTAAGGTCGATTTACCGTCATCTACCGAACCTGCCGTCAGGAAACGAAGCAAATCTTTCTGTTCGTCCCTGTCCAGGAATTCTTTTATATTTAATGTTGCCATAATTTAATTCAAAATTGAAAATGGAGAATTGAAAATTAAAAATAACCTTCCCGTTTCTTCTGTTCCATGCTGGCATCCTGGTCAAAGTCGATCACACGAGTGGTGCGTTCGCTCTTGGTGGTTGTCATCATCTCTTCCACGATCTTTTCGATTGTATCGGCATCGCTGTCTACCGCTCCGGTCAAAGGCCAGCATCCGAGTGTACGGAAACGGACCATACGCATTTTGATCTGGTCGCGATACTGTTCCGGCAAACGGTCGTCGTCAGCCATGATCAGATTACCGTCGAGTTCAACGATAGGGCGTTCCTTGGCATAGTATAAAGGAACGATTGGAATATTCTCCAGGCGGATATACTGCCAGATATCCAGTTCAGTCCAGTTGGATAACGGAAAGACACGGATACTTTCTCCTTTATGGACACGGGCATTGTAAATGTCCCATAATTCCGGACGCTGGTTCTTCGGGTCCCATTGATGGAACTTGTCGCGGAACGAATAAATACGTTCTTTGGCACGACTCTTTTCCTCGTCACGGCGGGCGCCACCGAAAGCGGCATCAAACTTGTATTTGTCGAGGGCATGCAACAATGCCTGTGTTTTCATCAGGTCGGTATGAACCTTGCTACCATGCGTAAAAGGTCCTACACCGGCATGGAATGCTTCCATATTTGATTCAACGATCAGGTTCCATCCGAACTTCTTTGCATATTCATCACGGAACTGAACCATTTCCTTAAACTTCCATTTGGAATCAATATGCATCAAAGGGAACGGCACTTTTCCCGGAGCAAAGGCTTTTTCAGCCAACCGGACCATCACCGATGAGTCTTTACCGATAGAATAAAGCATCACAGGATTTTCAAATTCAGCAGCAACCTCCCGTATGATATGGATAGATTCCGCTTCCAGCTCCTGTAGATGGCTTAATTTGTAATCTGACATAGTTTATATTTGTTATATTTATTGTTTCAATGTTTATCATATTGAACTATTTGTGTCTCTTTAATGGGGCTTTGCCCCATGCCGCAGGCTCTCTTTTGCCGTCAGTTTCAACTGACGGATAGATAAACATTCCGGTTTTACCGGATTCCTCTGTGGGTTTCACCCCCTTTTCCAGGTATTATGAAAGGGGATAAATCCCACAAAGGAAGAGGCTTTGCCTCCTGTATTTAGAACCGTTGGTTGAAACCAACGGCAAAAGAGAGCCTGCGGCACGAGGCGAGCCTCGTTTAAAATACACCGTAGATAGCTCAAATCTTTCTAAATTGGCACATTGGCATATTACCACATTGACTCATTATTTCTATACTTTCACTTTAGGTAATATCAATTCCAATAATTTATTTACCGACTCTTCGAGGCTCAACACCGAGGTATCCAACGACAAAGCCGGATGCTCCGGTGCTTCGAACGGGGCCGAAACGCCTGTAAAATCTTTGATCTCTCCCTTGCGGGCTTTTGCATACAATCCTTTTACGTCGCGTCGCTCACATTCTTCGATCGGCGTATTCACATAGATTTCCAGGAAATTATCTTTTCCGATAATCGTAGAAGCCATCTCCCTTAACTCATTGTTCGGACTGATAAAAGCCGCTATAGTTATAACACCGGTGTCAATAAATAGTTTGCTTACTTCCGCGATACGACGGATATTCTCCACCCGGTCTTCCGCAGAAAATCCCAAATTGTTATTGATACCGCTACGGATATTGTCGCCATCCAGAATACGGCATAACAAACCGCGCTTATGCAACTCACGCTCCAAAGCAATGGCAATCGTACTTTTACCGGAACCACTCAGCCCGGTAAACCAAACCATCACACTACGTTGTTTCAAAAGCGCCTCTTTATCCTCTCTTCCCAACATACGGTCGAAAATAGGATATATATTATTCGGCTGTGTATTATTCATTTTATTTCTTATTGCCTTTTATATTAAAATTCCCAGATCATCGGTATCACGAACACGGAAATCAAAAACGTAATCAGGTTCAACGGCAATCCCACACGGACAAAATCCGTAAACTTATAACTACCGATACCTTGTACGATCAGATTTGTCTGATAACCGATCGGAGAACTGAAACTGGCCGACGCCGCCATACAAATCACCACAAAGAATGGCGTCGGGTTTACTCCCAACTGTGTAGCGACCGACAACGCTATCGGAAAACTCAAGGCCGCCGCCGCATTGTTCGTTATCAGTTCGGTAAAAATATTTGTTATGATAAAAATGATGGCAAGCAGAGCATACGGTCCGAGATTGTCGGCCATACTGATAATATAGCTGGCTACCAAGGCTGCAAAGCCTGAATTTTCCATCGCCTTACTGATAGCAAACGCACAAGCGATTGTAATCAGAATATCCCAGGATATATATTTGGTATATTTCTTCGGTGGAAATATCTTCGTCCAAGCCATAATAATAGTAGTGATGCAAACGAAAAAGAACATATCCAGACGCATCCCCGGAATGGCTTCTTTCACGGCCGGCAATTCGCCGACTGTAGCCCCTACAATCATAAAGATAAGTAACCCCAGTGCCAGCCAACGTTTCTTTTTCGATACCGGTTCAGTATTTTCATTACCATTGGCAAGCATCAGGAAGACACTCGATTCTCCCCAAGTCGGAATAAACGAATCATCGGCCCAAAGCACCAAAGTATCACCTTCATGCAAAGTAACCTTGTCCAGATCATGGGTGAAACGTTCTCCCCCACTTTTCACTTCCTTTACGATAGCACCGTAATGGCGGGCAAAATTAAACTCTCCCAAAGTCTTATTGATACCGGGAAAACGGGAACCCAACACAGCTTCCACCCGATGCAGGTTTCCCGGACTCTCTTCTTCCCCTTCATCCACATAATTATCCTGACGGGAATCGGGCAATAGCTTATTGGAGAATGCAAACAGATACAGGATACCGGCTATGGCAATAAAAATGCCGACCTTTCCGAGTTCAAACATAGTGAACCCCTCGTAGCCGGCTTCAATAACCATACCATGAACAACCAGGTTGGTGGAGGTTCCGATCAGCGTACAAATACCGCCCAGGATGGTTACGTAAGAAAGTGGTATAAGAAATTTGGTAGCCGGAAGTTTAACCGACTCAGCCCACCGTTTGATGATCGGGGCAAAAATAACTACTACCGGAGTATTATTAAGAAAGGCTGAAATAAATGCAATGGGAGGTAACATCCGGACCTGGGCCTTTAAAACGGTAGTTTTTCCTTCCGGAAGCAGTTTCTTGATAACTTGCCCGAGCGCCCCGCTCTGCCGGATTCCTTCACTCACCAGAAAGAGCATGCCGACGGTTATCATACCTTTGTTACTGAATCCCTCCAACATTTCTTTTGGAGACAATATTCCTACGACCAGGAATAATACTACAACAGTCAGTAATACCATTCCTGGTCGCATCCTATCCCATATCAATGCCGCAACCATTCCGGCCAGGGCTAGCAATACAAATAATATTTCGAAGTTCATCGCGTTCCTAATCTGTCTAAATTTCTCAGATAAGGTGCAAATGTAATAAGAAAATTAACGTTATTCGTACGCAAAAACCCTATTTTAATCCTTTTGACCAAAATAATCAGCAAATGGAAGAAAGAGGTTTGACGATAAACCAAGGGTTATGCAAATCCTTCTTATTGTATTTCAACGGAGTTCGGCCATCTATGTGGAATACGTCACATCCGGACCCTCTTGCGATAGCATGACCGGCAGCAGTGTCCCATTCCATTGTCGGTGCAAAACGGGGATAAATATCCGCACTTCCTTCTGCCACCAGACAGATTTTCAGGCTACTACCACTACTGATCAAGGTAACAGGCTGTCCTTGTTTCCGCAGATTCTCTATAAAATCGGTCGTCTCCGGACTCTGATGCGAACGGGAAGCGACAACGACAATACCCTGATGCCCCATAGATACAGGCAGTCGCGTAGCCTTTTGCATAATCTCTTCCATAGAAGGTTGCAGGTCACAATCTGCAATCAACTTATAAGCTCCTACAGAGTCGGCCGAGAAATAGAGTTCTTTCCGCACCGGCACATAAATAACTCCCAATACAGGGACTCCCTTTTGAATCAAAGCGATATTTACAGTAAATTCACCGTTCTTTTTAATAAACTCCTTGGTTCCGTCCAGCGGATCAACCAGCCAGAAAGTTTCCCAGGCAGCCCGTTCAGCATGCGGAATATCCTTCCCTTCCTCGCTCAATATCGGATATGGGGTTACGGAAAGGACATTCATTATCAGCTTATGAGCAGCTTTGTCTGCTTTCGTCAGCGGAGAATTATCAGCTTTGCGTTCAATTTCAAAATCAGATGCAGGATCTGTATAAATATCCATGATAGCTTTACCGGCATCTATCGCTGCCCGGATAGCAATGTAAAGATAGTTCGAATAGTTCATCATCACTCATATCTATTAGGTTGTGAATATACAAATATACTATTTTTTTCGAACAAAACGCAGCTGAAGTGATTTATTTCAAGCGGTCTTACCTATTAAGACATAAATGGCGTCTTTTTGACCTGATGCAAAACTCCTTTTTATGCATCCAGTCTGATTAAATTATACTTCTGACTACCGATACCGATTGCTTCTGCATGTTCAAGTGTATGAATGCCGTGGCGCGACTCCATCCGTTCGATCAAGTGACTGCGTCCTTCGTCAAGTGAACTATACACCATGTCCACACAGGCTTTATCCAACGCTACCGGATCCAGTGAGGCCAGGATACCGATATCTGCCATTTGAGGATCTTCCGGATGCGAATCGCAATCGCAATCCACCGATAAATTATTCATCACACTGATATAAAGTATTTTATCACCACAATGATCTACTACCGCTTTAGCCGCTTCAGCCATCGATTCCAGAAAAATATCCTGTTCAGGCAATTGTCCCCACATCTCTCCCGCATTCCTGGTTTTACCGGCTGAGTGTATCCACGCTTTTCCGGAAGCCGAAGCAATACCGATAGATATATTCTTTATCGCTCCGCCGAAACCGCCCATGGCATGTCCTTTGAAATGGGATAGAACAACCGTAAAGTCATAATTGGTATAATGGGAACCTACAATATCCTCTGTAAGATGCTTTCCCCCTTTCACCGGCAGACTGATCTCCCCTTCCGAATCCATGATATCGACATCTGCAATAGCTGTAAAACCATGATCTGCCGCTGCTTTCAGATGGGCTTCCGTATTGAAACGTCCGCCGGCATAAGCTGTATTACATTCAATGATAGTACCGTTTACTTTCCGCACCAGATCGCTGATAAGTGCCGGTTGCAGGAAATTATGCCCGCCGGGTTCTCCCGTACTCAGTTTCACGGCAACTTTACCTGAGGCTGAACGCCCGAGTGCTTCATAGATCCGCAGCAAACTAGCCGGAGAAATATCTGTTAACATATAAACTGCCGCTGCTTCACCTGACGGATTATTTGTTGTTCCTCCATTTTCTCCGGGTTCTTCTCCCTGCCCGTTATTGGTGGAACATGCAGCTAACGGAACCAAATTGGATGCCAATAAAACACTTCCGGCTGCTACCGATGCTTTAATAAAACCACGCCTTGTAATCTGTGATACCTTCTTTTTTTCACCCATAATCTATACATTTTTATTCTGTTACAAATATATTCGGATGTAACCTATTATATTGTATACACATTACGGATAAATATACCCGGATTACAGTTTTTCGATCAAGTTCAAATCAAACAAAGCAGATGAACTGGAAACAAAGAGAATTTGTCTTTTTTTATTAGCTTTGTCAAAAATATTTATAAAATGCCTGTTATACCGACACATAAAGCAGCCCAACAATCCGATTTCGGGATATTCCTGAAAGAAATATCCCCTGCTCTTTCCCAGGAAACTATTGTGCATGCCCATCGGGATGATTACTATATATTTGGTATGGTGGATAGCGGAAACTGCCGTATCAATATCGACTTTAAAGAGTATCTGTTATCAGGAGGCAAAATGATGTGCATCCAGCCGGGACAAATTCATCATGTTGTAAAATCAAGCGACATAGAAGCATTTCTCCTTTTTGTAGATAGTGTATTTGTAGACCCATCGGATAAGCATATCATCGCCGAATACGCATTATCTCCCGTTCCTTTTCAGGTAAACGACATGCAACAATCTGAATTAAAGCAAATTTTCAATATCATTGCCCGCAGGATAGGTAATCCGGAAAATGAGGATTCAAAGCGCATCATACAAAATCTAGCATGTGCTTCCATAGGAATAATTACGGAAGCTGTACGAAATACCATCCGGCAACAACCTAAAAACAGAAGGCATATTGAAATTACTTTAGCATTCAAAGAGCTTTTGGCAAAAGAGCATCCTATAAATAAATCTCCATCCCACTATGCGTCCTTATTGCACATTTCTTCTGTCTATTTGAACGAGGTTATCAAAAACATAACAGGAGAAAGCACTAGCAAATACATTCAAAACGAACTCATATTGAGGGCAAAACGAATGTTAGTCCATACCACTTTGAATATACAGGAGATAGCTCTTGACCTGGGATTTGACGATTATGCCTATTTCTCCCGCTTGTTCACGAAAATAACCGGGATGAATCCTACTTCCTACAGAAAAAAATACCTTGAATAGTACAATCTTTACCTCGCGTTGTCTATTCTCCCGCTTTTCTATAAGTCGTTATTTTGTATCAAAAAAAACGATGAACAGAAAAAGAATTATTTATCTTACGGATTTAGTATTAGTGCCTCTCTTTCTTCTTACTTCATATACAGGCATCATGCTGCATATTGCAAGTCATGGCAGCAATCATGACATCTGGCACAACTGGGCGGTATTCCACGTTATTATCAGCTTGCTATTTACCGTATTCGGGATTATGCATGTCAAACACCATTGGGGATGGTACAAGGGATTAAAAACAAAAGGCATCAAAGGTAAAAATAAGGTCGTCTTATTATTATCTTTCACTTTTATCCTTGTTATTATAACAGGAATATTGTTATTATGTATAGAAGGTGCTAATTCTTCAACCGGGCTATTACATTATAAAGCAGGTCTTATGGCTGGAGTTTTAGGAGTTCTGCATATCGTGAAACGATGGCGCTTTCTAATTATCAAGAAAAAAGTTTCCTGATTGGTGCCAGTATTTTGTGTTATGGCAGACTAAACTAACAAAAGAAATAAATTCATCTATATATTAACTATAAACAAATATCAGATATGAAGAGTTTTATATTAACTGCCGCATTGTTATTGACAAGCGTGATAGCAATGGCACAAACTACAAGGAATGATCAACTTTCAAAAAAAACGAACATGAATACTCAAAGTGATATCTATTTTGCCGGCGGATGCTTCTGGGGAACAGAACATTTCATGAAACAAATCAATGGCGTAACAAATACTCAGGTAGGCTATGCAAATGGGAAAACAACCATTAAAAATCCCACCTACGAACAAATATGTAACGATAACACCGGATTTGCCGAAACAGTAAAAGTCAGTTATAATCCGCAACAAGCCGATTTGAAACTGCTAATAGAACTTTTCTTCAAAACCATAGACCCGACAAGTCTTAACCGGCAAGGCAATGACCGGGGTTCACAATACCGTACGGGGATTTATTATACGGATAAGGCCGATCTCCCGATTATTAATGAAACAGTAAATGCTTTAGCGAAAAACTATTCAAAACCGGTAGTGGTTGAAGTTAAGCCATTAATTAATTTCTATCAGGCAGAAAACTATCACCAGGATTATTTGGACAAACACCCTAATGGCTATTGCCATATAAATCCGGATTTGTTTGACTTTGCACGGAAGGCTAATATAGGAAAAACAAACGATATGGTTTCCCCGGAAAAGAAATTCGAAAAGTCGGATGATGCAACACTGCGTTCTAAACTCACCACAGAACAATATGCAGTAACACAACAGAATGCAACGGAACGGGCATTCAAGAATGAATACTGGAACGAAAAACGGGAAGGCATCTACGTAGATATTACAACCGGCGAGCCATTATTCATCTCAACGGATAAATTCGACTCCGGCTGTGGCTGGCCCAGCTTTTCAAAGCCGATAGATAAAAGTTTGATTATGGAAAAAACAGACAAATCTTATGGCATGAACCGGACGGAGGTACGCAGCAAAACAGGAGACGCACACCTGGGACATGTGTTCAATGACGGCCCCATCGCCAAAGGAGGACTACGTTATTGTATCAACAGTGCCTCCCTGAAATTTATCCCAAAGGCAAAGATGAAAGAGGAAGGATATGCCGATTATATACCACTGCTCGAAAAGAAATAAAACGAATTATATCATTAATAATTAAATAATACAGTATATTCGCAAAAGAATAAAATCAAGTAAATATGGAAAAAGCGAATATCACGCTATACACAGTCATTGGCGACCCCGGCCGCATCGTAACAGCCATCCGGGAGCATTTTAAAGAAATGACAAAAGAGTTCACACCGGAAAACGGAAATATCCTCCTGACCCTTGCAGACGATTCAACGATCTCCTTCAATATCAATCACCGGCAGGACAAGCCTGATTTTATCGCCTCCCATACAGCCGGGATGGCAAACTATTTTTCTTCAGCAGAAACTCCGCTGGTCGAACTGAAGGAGAACGTTTTACAGCAAATCCGCGTATTCAACTGCGTGACTGGCATCACTTTCGACATTGACGACAATGAAGACCGCACCAGCTATATCATCAACGGCCTTTTCGCCATTGCGAACGATGTAAACGGCTTCCTGCTCTATCCCAGCATGCAGATATATACCCAGGAAGGCAAATTGCTATTCTCTATCAAAGGCGAAAGCCAGTTGACAGAATTTATCCCGGTTGCCAATGCCGACCTGCTGGACGGAAACCGCCCCCAAGAATCACTTGCCGATATGAAAAGACGCCTGCGCTCAAACGCCCTGCTCAAAGCAAGAAACATTCCTTATATGGAGCAACTGCCCTGTGAAGTCCTGGAAAGCGAAGTGCAGATGAGAAGCCGTGAAGAAATGGTGGAACGGGCAGCCGCCTTGTTTGCCGTTGCCGTCTATTCGGAAGTCATCCTCTCGGAAGATGCGGACCGCGAAAAAGCCCTCTTCTATTTCAACAAGATGAACGATTTGTATGGCGTCAAATCTTACCTTACGACAAAAGAAACAGCCTATATCAATGACCCCAAACCCGAACGGCAAACCTGTATCCAGTTCGTATGGCGTTATGAATGCTGCGCCGTGCTGCTTTGGGCGGCAGGTGTTGTCGACGACCTCTCCCATCCGTCCGAGATTGTCGATGTGCCCGTCCTGGCTGCTATTTTCTGGCAACATAAAGGATTGCAGGACTTATTGTCCAAAGGCTATTCGCGTCCGGAAAAGGAAATACTGGATGAAGCAGACCTTACATTGCGTTACGACTGGGCCTGTGTGGATGCACGCCTTCATGGGCAAAAAGCTCCGACCGGAATCGACGGCGGAATCGTGATAGAACGCCACTATGCTTTTAACTGGATTATCGGAGCGAATAACGGTGCCGATTGGGATCACATACAGCCGAATACATAATTCGGCTGCTCTATCAATCAAACTCCTATATGTTATGAATAAAATTAAAACAGGATTAGCCGCCTACGGAATGTCAGGACAGGTATTTCATGCCCCGTTTATCAGCACGAATCCGCATTTCGAACTGACGGCTATCACCGAACGAAGCAAAAACCTGGCCCACGAACGGTATCCGCAAGCCCGCATCGTCCGCAGCTTCGACGAATTACTGAAAGTGGACGGCCTGGAACTGGTCGTAGTCAACACTCCCGACAGTTCCCATTATGAATATGCCCGTCGCGCACTTGAAGCCGGAAAACATGTCATTGTAGAAAAACCTTTCACCCAAACGGTAGAAGAAGCCAATGAACTGGTCGCCCTCGCCGCCGGAAAAGGATTGACATTGAGTGTTTATCAGAACCGCCGCTGGGACAGCGATTTCCTGACCGTTAAGGAAATACTCGCTAAAAACCTGCTCGGACGCCTGGTCGAGTTCGAATCGACCTTCCCCCGTTTCCGCAATTTCATTAAGCAAGGCACCTGGAAAGAAACAGGCGAAGCCGGAGGAGGCATGACTTACAATCTGGGAGCACATGTGATAGACCAGGCCGTGCAATTGTTCGGCATGCCGCAGGCCATCTTTGCCGACATCGCCACCTTGCGCGATAACGGAGTGGTAGACGATTATTTCATCATCCATCTCCTGAAACCCTCCAAGGCCCCTGAGGTAAGAATCACCCTGAAAGCCAGCTACCTGATGTGCGAGCGTGAGCCGCGTTTCACCTTGCATGGCACGGAAGGCTCTTTCGTCAAATACGGCCTCGACCGCCAGGAAGAGGACCTGACAAACGGCTTGATGCCCGACTCCCCTCATTGGGGCGAAGAGGATTCCTCCATCTGGGGTCTCCTGCATACCGAAAAGAATACTATAAATGTACGCGAACGATATCCGAGCCTCCCGGGCAATTACGGAGCTTTCTACGAAAACATTTACCAGCATATCCGTAACGGAGCCGCTTTAGAAAGCGATGCCCGCGAAGTGGTAGACGTTATCCGCCTGATTGAAGCGGCCTGGGAAAGCAGCCGGACAAAATCAGTTCAGAACTTATAACCCAATCCGATAAGCAAACGGGAGAAACAAATGTTGCGCTATTCTTTGATGATTTTATTCTTCTTCCGGTACTCAGTTGTACTCAATCCGGTGGTATTTTTGAAAAAGCGGCTGAAGGTGGCCTGGTCTTCAAAACCCAGCATCAGGGCAATCTCTTTGGAGCTTTTGGATGAATAGAGCAGCAGGCGCTCCGCCTCTGCTTGCACCCGGTTGTGGATTACGCGGATGGCCGAAGGTTGTTGGTAGGTAGACAGCAAGTTAGCCAGCGTCTTGGGCGACTTATTCAGCATATCGGCATATTCCTGCACCTGTTTCTTTTCTTTGAAATGGGTATCGACCAGGACATAGAACTTGCGAATCGTCTCAAACTGCATCCCGTTTTCCTTCCTTACGCCCTGCCTGTTTTCTGCGATACGCGTACATAATATAATAAAGCGTTTCAACAGCACGCGGAGCATTTCATCCTGCAAATGGTCGCGGCTTTCAAATTCTTCACGCATAATCCCGGTCAGCGTCGCGATTTTCCGCCGCTCCTCACCGGACAAATCAAAGATAACGACATGCGAGGAACCGTGAAACAGCAACCCGTTGCACGAAACCTCATGGTCGTTGCCGTAAATACAATAAAAATTACTGTTGAACAACAAAGACAGATACTCACCGTCCACCCGGACAAAGTCCACATGGTGCAGATGGGACAAGGTGAGCAACTGGCCTTCTTTCAATACGACCGGTTGGTGGTCGACATCCAGTTCCAGTTGGCCGGACAAAACCCATATAAACTTATACAAGGTTTTATCCTTCAGCAAAGCCTTGTTTTCATGTAAGGAGTCTGATAAAATGACTTTTCCTTTAATCTTTGTGTTCTCAAATAATAAATCTATCGTATTCATATGCTTAGTGTTATCTCCATTCCGTCGGAATCTCCCCCGTATGCCTGCGGAACCAACGTGAGAAAGTGTCGTGGTTGGCAAATCCCAGCATCGTTGCAATCTGCGAAGGACGCAGACGGGTTTTCGATAACAGGTCTTTTGCTTCCAGCAATACGAACTCACTAATCCACTCGGCCGCAGAAATACCGGCTCCTTGCTTACACCGGATATTCAACTCTTGCGAAGTGATTCCTAATTTCTCTGCGTAAAAGTACGCAGGAGAATGGTGATATCTACTAATTAATGTCGCAAATTGTTGGAAAAAGAGTGAATTTTCTGTTTTCGGTGTGTCAGACACCGCTTTTCCCTGTTGTAAATTTATAATCAGAGCTCTCAGGAGAGATTCGACCACCTTCGCACGCATCTCTTTCATCTGTTCTATTTGCGATTCGACAAGGCGCAGATAGATTTTTGTCTCCTCGATTTCGTCGGAAGGAATATCGCGGTACACGAGGCGCTGGCGGTTAATCAACAGCTCTTCGGACACATAAACAATTATTCCGGAAAACCGGGTGCTGAGAAAGGCTTCGACCGCCGTCACGTCGTCACTGGCAGCGAGCAAAAGTTGTCCGGCCGATACATCGTATGTATGGTGCAAGGCTTTACAGGTAAAAGTTCCTCCGGTACAGATTACGACCAGGGTACCCGAGTCCAGAGGCAGCAATTTATAGTCTTCACCCTCTTTTACATATAGGATTCTCAGCGAACTTTCGAGCTTCAGTTCCGGCGTTGATACGGAATTATACAAATCAACAGGTAAGATTCTTTCTGCTTTCATCATCATGTCTTTTTGTCTGTAATTTAATTTCCGGGTAAACATAAAAAGGTGTCTTTTAGTTTATTATGTTGGGTGATTTTATCTTTAGTTAAAAAAATAAGACATATTCTGCAAACTAAATCTTTTATCAGTATCGCCTAAAAGTCTTTTGATCATATATCCAATGATTCTTTTGTTAGAGGTAGGTGTAAATAAATTTAGAGGTAGGTCTATTTTCATTTAGAGGTAGGTCTAAATCGATTTACACCTACCTCTAAATAAAAAAACATTAGCTCTTTTCATTCTTTTTATCCTAAACAAAAAAGAATCGTTATAGAGAGTTATCTTGATTTTTATTCGGTTCGCATACAATGCGACGATTATTTTATGTATGTTTGTCACATAAAGATCGTTGCAATGAAACAAACGAATACAATTCTAGCAATCATTCTGTTGGTGGTATTGGCAGGGTGTGGAGAAAACAAACAGTCAACCGATGATTTAATCACCGTCGACGTATCGAAAAGCTATCCTAAAAAGGAACTGATTCTTCAGGATTTTATGGATGTGGAATATATTGCGTTGGAAACCACCGACGAGTTTCTTACACAAGGTCTGGTAAAAGATGTAGGAAAAAAATGTTTACTGGTGACAAACAGGAATAACGACGGGGATATTTTTATTTTTGACAGAAAAACAGGCAAAGGAGTAAGAAAGATAAACCGGCAAGGGCCAGGAGCGGAAGAATATACAAGGATTAACGAGATTATTCTTGATGAAAGCAATGGCGAAATATTCGTAAAGTCGCCGGGCAATAAAATCCTGGTGTACGACCTTTACGGAAAATTCAAACGGTGTCTGAACCTGGGCTGGGAAGTTTCATCTGTTTTCGATTACGACAAAAATAATTTGATTTGCTATGATATGTCAGATTATCATAATAAAGGAAAGGAAAGAAGCAAAGCATACCATGTTATTCTATCCAAACAGGATGGAAGCATCACCCGGGAGATTTTTATCCCTTTTAAAACGATTAACGCACCGATAGTGACCGATGGGAGTAACTTTGTGGCAAGTTATTCTTACCAAATACGCCTGAGCCACGGTCAATGGACACTCATGGACGCATCAGCCGACACATTGTATAACTATGCACCGGATGGAACATTAACCCCCTTTATCGTAAGAACTCCCTCTGCGCATAACATGCAGCCCGAAGTTTTTCTTTATATGGGTATTCATACCGACCGTTATTATTTTATGGAAACCGTTAAAAATGTATTTAACTTTGAAAAGGGTAACGGATTCTATACGGATGAACTGGTGTACGACAAGAAAGAAAAAAGCCTGTATCAAGTTGCCGTATACAATAATGACTATGCAGAAAAAAGAACCGTGGCTATGACTGCGAAATCAATTAATCGCGAAATCGAAAACGTCGCCAGTCTAAATGCCTCCCCTCTCGTTGAGATTTACAAGAAAGACCAACTGAAAGAGGGCAAATTGAAAGAAATAGCCTCGAGGTTGGATGAAGAAGACAATCCGGTAATTATGCTTGTAAAACAAAAGAAATGAAAACATATCCACGTACAAACGACTTTCAGACTATCTATCTGAACACAGTCATTACAAACCCCAATATCCTTGTCGGCGACTATACGATATACAACGATTTTGTCAACGATCCGACCCAGTTCGAGAAGAACAACGTTTTATATCATTATCCTATCAATAAAGACCGACTGATAATCGGCAAGTTTTGTTCCATCGCCTGTGGAGCGAAATTCCTTTTCAACAGTGCCAACCATACATTAGATTCCCTGTCTAATTATACATTTCCCCTATTCTTCGAAGAGTGGGACCTGGATAAAAAAGACGTCGCCTCTGCCTGGGACAACAAAGGCGACATCGTCGTCGGCAACGATGTATGGATAGGCTATGAGGCTGTAATCATGGCAGGTGTACATATCGGAGACGGGGCCGTCATAGCAGCACGGGCAGTCGTCACCAAAGACGTCCCTCCTTATACCATCGTAGGCGGAACGCCGGCCAGGGAAATACGCAAACGCTTCGACGAAGAAACAATCGCCCGGTTACAGGAATTACAATGGTGGGACTGGCCCACCGAAAAGATACGCCGTTCTTTACCTTATATCATGGGGAAAAACTGCGGCTCGTTGTCAGACCTATAAGTTATGCGACAGATGCTATTCCAGCTCCTTCGCATAAATATGGATAGTCTGTAATGCGTTTAAGATGGTAGCCGGAATCATTTCCCGGCATTCTATCCTCAATACCTTCTCCCAATTCTCCAAGTCCACATGCCATTTGTCGATTTGGGGGAATTGGACGAAAAGCGCTTCGATACGCTTTATATCTTGTTTATTTCTTACGGATGTCCGGAAAATCAAAATATACTTTTTCATACACATTAATAATAAATTGGAATGCAAAAGTAGGCTCTATTGCAACTCGGAAAAGACTTATTCGACGAATCACGTCATTTCAGATGACGAAACAAGGAAAATAAACTACAAACAAAGCCGGAGAAAAACTTATGGCGCTACAGTCCTATTCCATGGACAGGCATTTCAAACATTCATCCTATCCTGGAAATATTTGGTCATATTCCTAAAAGCTCTTACATTTGCGTAATCAATTACGTATTCAATAACATAAACTCTACAGATATGGAATTTTTTAATCAGACAGGGAAGATGGCTATCGGCAGTCGGCTACGGATGCTGACCGATAAAATCACAATGGATGCGGCTTCAATCTATGAAATGTTCGGGGTAGACCTCAAGCCGAAATGGTTTCCCGTATTTTTCGTTCTATCCCATGGAGAAGCATGGACAATCACCTCCATTGCAAAAGAAATCGGTCACTCCCACCCTTCTGTGAGCAATATCATCAAAGAAATGGTAGCCAAGGGATTGGTGAAAGAGACAAAGGACAAGTCTGATGGAAGACGAAACGTAGTCATGTTGTCCTCCAAAGGGAAAAAGATGTCGGATTCATTTGCTGAACAATGTGTGGATGTGGCAGCAGCCATCGAACAAATCACCCGACAGACCGAGAACGACTTATGGAAAGCAATCGAGGAATGGGAGAATCTGCTAGAAGAGAAATCTCTGCTGCAACGGGTAAAAGAAGAGAAAAAAGCCAGAGAAAGCAAAGATATCAAAATCATACCTTATGAACCTTGTCACCAGGCCGCCTTTCGTGCACTCAATGAAGAATGGATAACCACCCATTGGGAAATGGAAGAGGCCGACTATCATGCACTCGACCATCCGCAGGAATATATTCTGGACAAAGGCGGCTATATCTTTATTGCCCTGTACAAAGACGAACCGGTCGGCACATGCGCTTTATACAAAATGGATGATCCTGTTTACGATTACGAATTAGCCAAACTCGCCGTCAGTCCCAAAGTTCAGGGTAAAGGTCTCGGAATCCTCCTATGCGAAACAGCCATAAATAAGGCTGTGGAACTCAGTTGTAAAAAGATTTTCCTGGAAAGCAACACACTGCTGAAACCAGCTATTCATCTATACCGCAAACTGGGTTTCAAAGAACTCAGCAATTATCACCATGCCTACCAAAGAGGAAATATACAAATGGAATTAACAATCAAATAAAGAAATTATATGAGAATCTGTATTGCACAAATTGAACCTATAAAAGGTGATATTCAAAAGAATCTGGACAAACACCTGAAGTTCATAACGGCAGCATTGGCAAAACGACCGGACCTGATTATGTTTCCGGAACTGTCTCTGACCGGCTACGAACCGGAGTTAGCAAGGGAACTGGCAACTCATCCATACGATGAGCGATTGACTCCCTTGCAGGAAATAAGCGACAGGAACAATCTCATCATTGGCGTAGGGCTCCCCACCATCAGCAATCATGAAATATGTATCAGTATGATCATTTTCCAACCCAACCAGGAAAGAATCACCTATTCAAAACAATATTTATATCCTACTGAAAAAAGGATATTCACACCAGGTACTACCCCATGTGTGATTCCTTTTGGCAAAACAGACATTATTGCTCCCGCCATCTGCTACGAGTTATCCAATAGCGAACACGTGGATTATGCACATAAAATGAACGCCAACATCTATATTGCAAGCGTTCTGAACTCTGTCAATGGTGTTGATGCCGACATCGAAAAACTTTCCCGGACAGCCTCCGGATACAAGATGGTCACCTTCATGTCGAATTATATCGGGACATCAGGAGGCTACGAATGTGCCGGCAAATCATCCGTATGGGATACGGACGGCAACTTGATTGCCCAGCTCGACAGCAAAACAGAAGGTCTGTTGATTTATGATACTCAGACCAAGTCTATCGACATGCAACGAGGAGAAATGTTAAAAATGCAACCTTGAGGAAAAATAATAATATTTCCTCAAGGTTATTAAAAAATAAATTGTACATTTGCTGGTGAAAAACGTAAATTTTTTCATAGTTAAGGTTTTGGTTAATAAGAGATGGCCCGCTTGTGAAAGCAGACCATTTCGTTTTTTTATACCTACCCATTATTTCCTCAGATCATACCAAAATCCTGAGGGAAAAGATTATGCATAAATATTAGCTAGTCTAAATAAGAAGAAACGATCAATCACCTGCTTGGGGGCAGGAAAACAGATACGCGCTATCTGAGCCATATTGGGTCCATATCCAGAGTAATTTCCCGAACTTGAAAACGACGACGGCGCGAGAGTTTGAGAAGGACCTTTGAGACTTTCTCTGCTGACGTCCCTTTGATCATAGCTATTATTGTTCCCTTCTCCCCTTTTGCCTCCTTGTTGATTAGGATGGTATAGAGTTCACCGGTAGAGAGGGAGGTTTCATCCAGGCCAACATAGGGTCCTATATTTTTCTCAAATAGAATCCAATCCTGAGCATGAGCAAGTTGCCCCCATTTTCTAAAATCACTCAGATGGTTCTTGTATTATGATTCAAGTTGCTTGGCCTCCATTCCATAATGATCGGCCAACGAACTAATGCTTATTGCACGAGAGTCGATCCAATGCTTTTAAAAAAGACGCAAACTCAACCGATATTTGCGTGCCTTCTGCCACTAACTTCCAATTGCGACTGACATATTTACCCGTATTGTGATTGAACCAACGACGCTTTCTTATATATAATAAACAAGTACGACCACGCATGGGATAATCATGCATTCTCACTTGCTCATAGAAACCTTTACTTTCCAGTTTTTCTGTAGAATATTCTACCGGAACAATATTCTTCTCTTCAAAATAAAATTCAACCTTATCAGATTCTTCTTTAAAATCACATAATTCAAAATAATCAAACCTTCCATCCGGAAATATAAAGCGAAGACAAGAATATTTTAATCTTTTCCCTCAGGATTTCGGTATGATCCAGTATTTCTGCCAGTAGGCAAATAAAAAACCGCCATAAACATCTCGTTTACAGCGGTTTACTTTTCACAATCGTGATCCGCCTGGGATTCTCCTAACGGAGTTACCACGCTGATATTTAAAACTTTATATTTTTAGCTTCAAGCATATCCCATGAATTATCCCACTAATTTGCTACGTGCTTTTGCGGTAGTTTGCTCATGGAGAATACTGAGGGCAAAGATAATGATTTTATTTTATTGTACATTATTGATTAATGAATAGAAGTTTGTTTTAATTGTACTTTCAATTTCCACTATACTTAGATTGTGTTCTTTTGCCAAATAAGCAATTACGTTATTAATATTACATTTTTTATTGAATGGAGCGTCTGTTTCTGTTAAGATTCTATTCAATGGCATATATGATATTAGCTTTTTACCATTACTACTTTCGATCATAGCTTCATTTAAGGAAAAGTAATAATTACATTCTAATATTTTGTTTAGCGTAGATAGATTTCCACTGTACCAATGAAATATTGCATTTGAGATATGATATTTTTTCAATAATTCTAAAACAGTCTCTTCTGCTCTTTTGGAATGGATACTGAGTAACTTATTTTTATTAACTATACATTGAAGAACAAATTCAAAATTTTTAATCTGCTTTTCTTTTATTGAATAACCATCTCTAGAAAAGTCAAGCCCAACTTCTCCTATATATGATGTTTGTGGTAATAGTCGCTTAAAAAGCTCCAACTCATTATCTTGTTCACTTGCTAATAAAGGGTGTAATCCTAAAGCAAGTCTAACATGCTTGTATTTTTTAACAAAAGGAACTCCCATCTTAAAATGACTTGGCATATTGGTCATACCAATAACTATGTCCCCTTTATTCTCTATTTCTTGAATATATGATTCAGGGGATTTCATCATATCAAAATGGCAATGGGTATCAATAATCATATATGAATTCTATGTTTTATTTCTTCATTTCCTTTATCTTCAATCCATTGTTTTAGCTCTTCTCTTACTCTAACTACAACATCTGCATAATTTGAAAGTTCATCCAAAGGAAGTGAACCATTGCAAAGCAGATTAGCTTCTATTTCTTTTTTTGAAAGATCATGTGCTAAAAAGTCCAAGAATGCAGGCATATCAGGTATATGCATTAAATCCCTTATTAAGTCATTTGGATTTAAAGCGTTTGTACCTATATCTTCAGTATCTAGCCCTATTTTATGTAAAGCTGCTCTTCTATATATACAAGGCATACATATTCCACAGTTAATAGCATGAGGATTTTCACGAATATCCTTTCTTGTCCCCCTTTTTGCGCATGAACAAGATAAAGGAAATGTTATTTTAAATAATTCTTTATCTACGCACTCTTCCACCATCTCACCTTTTGTTTTAAACTCATATGGATTCATTATATTATTAGGTAAACCTAATATTTGAGCTATCTCATTCAATTCTTTTATGACATAAGGATGAGCCGTACGAGTACTACAAGTGCTGTATCTAGATGCTGTTAAAGGATGGTTTAGTGCTATTGTTCCATTTTCTGGTAGTATAATTTCTATATTAGGGGCAAGATTACTAGCTGCATATATAGCCTGACTTAAAAACATAAAAGAACGACTTCTTAATGTAGTTTCTCTAGAACTTCCTTTAATATCTATTCGGGTCTGTATATGATCAAATGATTTAGGGAAATTTTCTTTTAAAATAGGAATAATTTTGTCTTGGTCAGCTTTTGCTCCTTTAAAAATACTGTCATAATGAGATATAAATAAAATTTTATCTTTATTATCATGTAGCAAATCAATAGCTCCAATCAAAGAATCCATACCACCAGAAAATAAGCATACTTTTTTATAAGAATCTACGGATATATTTTTTATTTCATAGATCGGTATATTAAGTTCTTGCTCTCGTTTTACAAAATCAATATTCCAATAGTCTGCTGTTAGAAAATGTAATAGTTGATTTACTTTATCATGTACATTTCCCCATTTGTCTGGATCTGCTACAGGAAGCGTAAACTCTAAATCTCTACTCCATTTATCAGAAGCAATATATTCTCTTTTTACTAGTATGTCAATTCCGTAAACTGTTGATGCGAGTAAGAGTAAATCGAATGCTTCTCCTTCAACAGTACCTGCGTATGCATATAAATCTTTCAATGCAATTGTTAAAAGACCATTAAAAGAACGATTTTCATTTATTGCTGAAAGTCGAAATTGGATTTTACCATTGTATGATTCAATGTTTTCTATATTAATTCTCATAATCTGCAAATGCATTTAAAGTTTCATTAAATATACGTTCTTCTATATCAAGCCCCTCAGCATTATTCCAATTAATTCTTTGTAAATCATGTTGAGCAGAAACATCTATGACACATTCTTTAATATAATCTTTTATATCTTGAAATAGTCTTCCGGCATTGTCTTTCCCCTTTTTTCTCACCAAACTTTCATAGAACCTTTGACTTAAATGCGTGAAGAGATAATATGTGAAATATCTTACAAGCAACTGAATATCTGAATACTGTTGAAGTGTTTCTTGAAACTTGTCTTGTAGATCTTGGATTGACTCTGCATCAAGACAAATTTCTTCTAATAACATTTTTTCAGCTTGTTTTGCAGCAACTTCATCTAAAGAAGAAGCACTACCACATACATGTTCAAGTAGAAAGTTAATGACATCTTTGGGCTGAGAATGTTCATTCAGAAGCATCCCCCATGAGGCTAATGATTGACTTAGCCCTGTTTGGCGAATTGAAGAAAATGTAGATTGTAGTTTCTTGGCAGCTTTAGTTCCTGCATGTCCTACTCCACTTCCCCCTCCATGATTTCCCCTTCTATTCTCTCTGACAAAGCTCGCATGTTTACAGAAAGCTCTTTGAGCTGCATTATCTTTACTGCTTCCACACGAAGATGTAACAGTAGTACTTAATTCTCTCCATCCGGGAGTTCCTTTCAAGCCTTTGTAACTAGTTGATGTTCCCATTATTTTTTAGGATTTAAAAGACGTTCATATGCTTTTTTTGCTGCAGGTGGAACTTTTGATCCACATGTTGATATTGTTGTTTGATAGGATGATTTACAGGTTTCAAGATCTATTGTATATTCAAATAAATGATACAACCCTCTTTTACTAGGATCTTCTATTATTTTATTCGATAGAAGTGTGTAAAAGGAAAGTTGTTTCTCTTTATCTAAAATTCTGAGTTTTTCATCCACTATCTTTTTTATGACAGGTTCTGGAAGATCTGGAGCTGATAGTTCAATAAACAAACTTCTAATTTCAGGATCGGTCATATACAAGGAAGATAAAGAACTTAGTTTATCTCTTGATAACCAAAAATAATCCAATAAATTAAATTCTGCTAATTTGGGACTTGACTGTAACCATTGTATTGTAGACTCGTCCTTCCAATTTTGCGGCAAATCTTTAGTTTCTGCTTTTTCATATTTCTTGATTTTTGAAGATTTACCAGTTTTAGGATTTAAGTCCTGATATATTTCTCCAAATAGTGATGGAGATTTATATTCCAATATCATTAGTTTAGCTAGCACAGTTTCATTTATATCTTTCATTTGTGCAGCATCTTTAATTTTTTTTCTTAACATATACATGTTTAGAAAACGCTTTATTTGTCTTGGATTTCCTTTTAAACAAGTTGCAATTAGACCTGATAATTGGCAGATTAGCAAGCAATCATCATCTAACTTTTTTATAATTTCCTCACCTAATCGACTTTTGATTATTTTAATATCATAAGCAGAGTATCTCTTTTTTTCTTTAAAATTCAAAAAATCAAGGTAAACTGATTCAAATTCTTCATGCGAAAATGCATTCTCGCAGAAAAGTAAAGTAATATAAGTATTTACTTCTGTATCAGATAATTTAGGAAGATTGTAAGGGACTTGTATCAGCTTTTCTAAATAATCTCTAACAATTTTTTTATCCATAGCATCTTCTCCATCTGACATACTGGGGTTTAGTGGAAACTTATCTTTGTATCGATGTGTTATTGCACTTTCTACTATTCTAGGATCAGCTCCTATTATGAATGCTGTATTATCAACGTTTAAGAATAATTTTATAGCTTCTAAATTATCTATAATTCTTTCTGGCAGACAACGATCTAAATCATCAATTATAACGACTAATTCTTTTATATTTGATTTGGCTAATAATTCCGTCATATCTTTTCTGAATTCGCGTATAGATTGACTTTCTTGACTAGGAGTGTCTGGGTTCTCTTTTATAAATTCCTTTATTTTATCCTCAGCTTTATCACTACAAAGTAAGTCTATTATTTTTTGAGGAGTATCTTTAAATTCTTTTAAATTAGATATTATCTGAGGAATGATAGAAGCTCCACCTGTAAAATAGGCAGTAGCTATAGGAACTGTTACCTTTGCTACACGCATCCAGTTTATTGACTTGTATAGTCTTTTAGCAACAGATTTTACTTCCTCAATAGTTTTAAATTCGTCTTCTATCTTTTTTACTATTGCTTCCATTAAGGCGGCTTTTGCGTCATCATAGCCTTCAAAAGTCCATCCGTTAAACTGAATTGTAAAGATTCCTTTGTCTTGGAAAGACTTTGTTTTTAATTCTTCATATATTTTTTCAAGAATGCTGGATTTTCCACTTCCCCAGTCTCCAAAAACGCCCAAAGTTAGTGGTAACATTTTTTGCTCTTGTAAAAGGGCAATTATGATTCGAGCATGTAAATCGAATCCAAGCATATCGTTCTTTGAAATATTATCTTGCCACATAGTCGTAGATTTTCTATATTTACCTTAGTTTACTCTCACTTTTACAAATTTATAAAATAAGATTAACTTATAAGCTCTATAGGAGTGTTTTTTTTGAATAAAAGTAATTTTGATTGATTTCATCATCTTCGCTTATATTTTCTTCTCTTTTTATATTTTGCTTTTTCCTCTTCTGATATGCTAGAAGATGATAATAAATTACTTTGGGTAGAAAAAAAGGATATTGACGAGTTAAACAATTGACTGTTAGCTTGATGGAATGATTGTTTGTCGGAATTGTTTATCTTTTGGTTGGTAGTAATATAAGTATCTGTATTGAGAGTTTGATTTCTAGCTTCCAAAGTTTCAAGAGTGGTAAGAAGCAAGTTTTTTTGATTGATTCCTATTTTTCTTTCATTGGATTGAAGTTCTTGCTCTTGCAGTTTAAGCTGTTCGGAGATAGAACCGTTCTTCATAGTGTTGTGGTAATCAAACGATTCTATTTTTTGCGGTTGTAGCTAAACAGTCTATCAAAACCCTGTTCTACTTGTTGGAATAAATTCACACGATTGAAGCCACCTTTAATTACTCCGTTCTTGGTGTTCTTGTGATTGGTAAGTGGAGATAGCTTCTTTTTATTTGCTTGGTCTTTCCGGCTCACAATCAAATGACAATGCATATTCAGTTCGTTATTAGAACGACTACGGTTAAAATGAATCTTACCATAGAACTTTATATCCAAAGCGGACAATTCTTTATTGAAGTTCTTGGCATATTCAGGAATAAACACCTCACGGATGTAGCGTTTCATTGCATCTACTTGTTCCCGCTCTGTATTACCCATTGCTTGGAGTTCTTTTTCCAATGGGCTGACATGAATAGCATAAAACTTAGCATCCGTTTTTAATAGTTGTCCGATATTAGAATCTATATCTTTTATGACCTTTGATTTATAGATGTTATCATCTGTCAGATTGAAAAAGCCTTCGGTATAAATACCTTTCTCCATCCGTTCCAAGTCCTCATGCTCTAAATAATTGGCTAACTGTCGGCTACTTCCTGCATTATTATACGTTCCGTTCGATGGTGGAGCAAAATCAATGTGCATAGCTTTATGTGTTTATCTGATTGCTGATTTCAGCTTTCAGGTTCTCTTTTCTTTTGCTATCCATCACACCACAAGCAGAAAGTTCCGAATAGAGTTGTATCAGTTGAAGTAGCTTTTTATAATCCCGTTGGTGTATCTGGTATAGTGCATTTATCTGTTTGGATTGGTTGTTTATTACATCGGCATGATTACAGAACTGTTCACTTAACTTTTTCAATATGGCTGTGTGTCTCTCTTGGCTGGCTTCCAGTTGAGAGAGAATTAGAGTTTCTAAAGTTTTGCCGATAGCATCGAAACGCAAAGCAATAGAATTTGTTGCTCGTATCATGGGATTCAGCTGTTCTTCCTCATAGTGACGAATGAAGCGGATAATATCATCCTGTCTCTTATTTATTTTCGCCAGTTCCGATTTTACGGATTCAGGTGCTTCGGATGGGCTGATATGTGCCTTATCGATATACCCGAACGCCAGTTTTACAACTTCACTCTTTTTCAGTGAATAGCGTTTGCATATCTTCTCTACCAAAGCTGCCGTTTCCTTGTCTATGGAAATGGTAGTGAATATCGTTTTTCGACTGCTATTTGGCATGGTAATTACTTTTTTTATAGAAATATGAATAGATAAATGCTTGATAATAAGCATTGAAAAGGAAATGCTTATTACAGGTGTCATTACAGCGTGTTTTTGTAACACGCTAAAGCCGAAGGCTTTGCCCCGCAGGGCAAGAGGGAAGAACAGGACTTGTCCAGTTCCCTCTTGCTCCATTTAGCGAAACGAGTCAAGCCATAGGGCTAGGCGGTTTCTGCTAAATGGGGAGTGATAGCACTTCATCAGGTGGCAACATTACCCACCATGTTTTGCCGAGGTTTGCTTATCAAGCTGATTTTCCTTTTTGAACCGTTCGTAGGTCTTGCTATCGGCATTTTCTTGAACAAATGCCCGAATGTCAGCCGCACGATAATAGGTTTTATGGCTTATCGTAAAATAAGGAAGTTTGCCACTCGCCCGATATCGTTGTAAGGTTCGGAAAGATACTTTCAGCAGGAAAGCTAAATCCTGATTGTCTAACAGTCGGTCGTTTTCATCCAACACTTTATCGGTATTGATTAATGATTGCAGGTTCTGACCTATTTCGTTGAGTTTCTTCGATAGCTTCTCCATCCACTTATCGAAGTTTTCATTATCTACATACATTTTGCTTCATTTTTTAGTTAAACATTATTGTTTTCAACCGATTGATGAAGCAAAGTTCGGCAAACGGATGCAAATAAGTTAGGGGAGTAGATATACTACACCCCTAAGAATAGTTGGTAAATGACTGATTTACAGATAACCTTTATTCTTACTTTCTTCGGTAATAGCTTTACGAAGCGTATCTAAAAATCCGGTTACTTTGGATGGTTTACGGCTAATAACGCTTTCATGCTTCTTATGAATATCGCCCAGTTTGATATTAAAGAGATGTTCAAATGCTCTTCCGATTTCTGTAAGTGGCGATTCTGCTCCAGTATGGGTAACTATTCTTTTAGATAGGAATAATCCGCTTACTATCTCCATTATTTCTACAAGATAGGTTTCAGTTGTAAGGTAAAGCGGAGAAATAGACGTTCTCTCTTTCTGTTGTTGAAATGGTTCAGGATGTTTGATTCTTAGGTCTAACAGGTTTAATTCAGCATTGATAATTGCTAACGTTTTTTGCAAGAACATCTTTTTAAGCGCATTTTTCCCCCTGCCCGTAAAGAGAAGATGTTTCCAGTGAAGCTAACTCAATATGGGTAGCTGTAAGAATCCGATAAATAGAAGAATAATCATTTCCATTACTCACGGCTCTAGTCTGTTTAATAAATTCACCATAGGCATTTTGCATTTCTTCGTTAGTAATTTCCTGTGAGGTTTCGGTCAAAAGTCCGAATATCCTCATTTGTAATAAATCATTCATAAACAGTTGAGTTTTATTTGTTAATATTGAATAGAACTTTACTGTACAGTATGATTTTGATTTGCTTTATATCTTCCCCAGAATTTATAATGTGTCAGAGAAGTTAGTGAAATCACTTTCGCTATGAACTTATTTCTTAATGCCCAATGCTGTATACGATATAAAACCAATAAAAGAGTGAATAATATTATATTGGAAACCAAAAATCTGATTATCCAATATACATTTGGTAACAAGTCGTGGAATAGAAATGTACATACGGTTGATGTCAAAACGATAATAACGAGCCATAAACCATGTGTTGTTTCTATTGCTTGTAAAGGACAGTAATTCATACACTTCATGCAACTTTCACACTTCAAACTCCAAAATGGACGGGCGTTAATCATTCTGATTGCTTGGACGGGGCATTGCCTGATACAAAGACTACAATTATTGCATTTACTTGATGCATAATAGGATTTTGCCAAAAAGAATCTGCCAACGACATAGTATGCCAAAGCAATGGGAGATATTAATAAATCCTGAATTATATCTCTGTTAGAAGCAAAGTCTGTTTTTCCCAAATATAATTTTCCGAAATGACTTTGTATGCGATGGTAATTCTTTTCATAAATAAACCTGATAGCTTCTTTACGGGGTGCAGGGTGTATTGATAGCCAATTGGATGGCATATCAAAAGGTATTTGTCCGATGATGTTATATCCCTTTTTCTTTAGGATGAATGAGGATAGAAAGAACGCGATACCCGTTAATCCCGGAGTAATCATATTGCCTATTTTCATTCCTGCTCTAGTGTTCATCAGTACTACTTGATTATTCCCTTTTTGAAAACTACGAATAAAATCTAATGTAATTTTCGGATAGTTGAATCCATGTATAGGAGATATGATAATAATCAGAGATTCAGAATCTATTTCTTTCAAATACAGATCATTTTTTGAAGCAATATCAAAAATCTGGCAATATGTATTGTTTTCCAAAGCACACTTTGAGAACCATGAAGCTATCATTCGGGTATTTCCTGTCCCTGAAAAATAGAATATTATTACTTTCTCAATTTTCTTCATATTGCCTACAGTCTTATTAATATGTAAATATAGGCATCTCTCTATTGCTGCATTTTACATTTCTTGCTAACTTTATAGCAATATTATAAATGTATGAGTAATTTGGAAAAAAGTACAGAAGACTATTTATCAAGAGTCAACTCTGTAATTCTCTATATAGAGGAAAACTTAGATAAGACGTTGAATCTTGACGTTATATCTTGTCATGCGAATTTTTCTCCATTTCATTTTCATAGAATCTTCACGGCTTTACAAGGAGAAACTCCTGCTGATTTCATTTTAAGATTGCGGACAGAAAAGGCTGCAAGGTTACTTCTAGAAGATAAAAAGATTCCAATTGTAGAAATAGCCTATAGATGCGGTTTTTCCAATCAAACATCCTTTAGTCGTGCATTTAGAAAGTGCTTTGGCATGACAGCCCATGAATTCCGTAAACAAAAAAAGGCTGTTTTTTCTAGTAATAGACAATTCTTTAATTCTTTAGGGGAATTAGTTGAAAGAACTGATACTTCGATAAATAACAAACAAATTGATTCTTTCGCATTAGGGAATATTACTTTTATCAAAAATCCATATATCTGCATAAAAAGGATGCCTAAATTTGAAGTAGCCTATTTGCCTTATATAGGTGATTTCTACGAAATAGGAAATACTTATACAACTTTATTTGATTGGGCTAATCAGAATCAATTATTTGACAGTCATTCTACTAGATTCTTTACCATTTATCATGATGATCCCACCGTAACAAAGTTTGAGAAAAATCGTCAAAGTGTATGTATAACTATACCTAATAATATTAAACCAAAAGGAAAAATAGGGAAGCGGACTATTCCTGAAGGAAAATATTTGGTAGGTTCTTTTGATTTGTTTGATACTGAATATGATAAAGCATGGAACACAATGTATCTAACCGTTATAGAAAAATGCTATAAATTACGGGATGCTTCTATTTATGAAATGTACGAAGCAAAAGATAATAACTTATTTTCTCAGCCTTATAAAGTCTTTATGTGTCTTCCAATAGAATGACTTAATAAAGTTATAGCCAAAAGTAGACGGTATATACCACTTCCAGACAGTTTAAAAAACGTCTCTTGATTCTTCTTTCATTTGCTGGTGAAAGTTAAATCAACACGTTTTATAAACCATTTAAAAATGAAAGTATGGAAGTAGTAACCATTGAAAAAAGAACCTTTTCGTATGTCTGCGAACGGTTCACCGAGTTTGCCAAACGGATAGAAAGTTTGTGCAGCACTCATACTCAGAAAGTAGAGAACTGGCTGGATAGTCAGGAAGTGTGCCTGTTGTTAGGCTTTAGCAAGCGAACGCTACAATATTACCGGAGTAGCGGGCGACTGGCTTATTCTCAAATCGGTAGCAAGATTTATTATAAATCTTCCGATATTGAAAGAATTATTGCAGACAGTGAAACACAAAATCAATCACCCAAACAAATTATGCCTTATGAGAAGAACTAAAGAAGATTACCTGTCCTTCAACCTGTTTTCCATTGTCGGCACATGGGAAAGCGTTAATCTGAATCAGGTAGTGTAAAATAAACTGTGTCACGCATTATTTTTCTCTATAAAACTCATCGGTCGGGGAACGGCCATCGCCAAGGGGCGAGACCACCCGTCCCGACGAGCGTAAAATTACAATAATTTAA
>NZ_JAMOKS010000089.1:0-1394 GCF_023656785.1 Parabacteroides caecihominis | reverse complement strand
AGGTAGTGTAAAATAAACTGTGTCACGCATTATTTTTCTCTATAAAACTCATCGGTCGGGGAACGGCCATCGCCAAGGGGCGAGACCACCCGTCCCGACGAGCGTAAAATTACAATAATTTAAATCGCTCTCCAAACTTTATGGCTAATTGTTGTGAGATTGTAGCCCAGTTAGCCAGTGGCATGGTCCACTTCTTCCGTATATTTCGGTATGCAAGATATACCAGTTTCTCAAGGGCTGTATCCGACGGGAATACGCCCTTGTTTTTTGTTACCTTACGGATCTGACGGTGATACCCTTCAACGGTATTTGTGGTATATATAAGCTTACGTATTGCCGGAGTATATTGGAAGTATTCAGACAGCTTATCCCAGTTCTCCTGCCAGGATCTGATAACGATAGGATACTGTTCACCCCATTTTTCATCCAGTTTGAGAAGTTCATTCTCTGCAGATTCTTTATTTACAGCCTGATAGACACATTTTAAATCCTTAAGGAATTCCTTCTGATTTTTGGAGCCTACATACTTGATGGAATTACGTATCTGATGTACTATACAAAGCTGTACGGCAGTGTTAGGATAAACACTTTGAATGGCTTCAGGAAAACCTTTCAAACCATCTATACAGGCTATGAGAATATCTTCCACTCCACGATTCTGAAGATCCGTCAGGACACTAAGCCATAAGTTAGCACCCTCATTTTTAGATATATACATACCAAGAAGTTCCTTGTGGCCATCCCTGTTAATTCCTAATACATTATAGATAGCACGGGATACGGCACAACCGCGTTCATCTGTCACTTTATAGTGAATGGCATCCATCCAGACTATTGGATAAACCGAATCCAACATACGGGATTTCCATGCCTTGATTTCCGGAAGTACACGGTCTGTTATGGCACTGATTGTATCGGCAGAAACACGATTACCAAGGTTTTCTTCCATCCAGTCACTGATTTCCCTTGTGCTGTTTCCCATTGCATAAAGACCTATTATACGGTCGGCAACTCCTTCTGCAAGAATAGTCTCACGTTTCTTTATAAACTGAGGTTCAAAACTTGAATTACGGTCACGAGGGGTAGAAACCGTGACCTCACCCAATGGAGTCTGCACCTGCTTCTGCATTTTACCATTACGGCGATTACCCAATTGCCGTTCTTCATCGGTAAGATGTGCGTCCATCTCACCTTCCAAGGCTGCATTTAGGATACTTTCCAATAAAGGAGCAAATGCACCGTCTTTACCTAACAAAGGCTTCCCTGCTTTAAGTTGGGCGATTGCCTTCTTCTTGATACTCTCAAAATCAAATTCTTCTTTCATAAAAAAACTGTGGTAGCAAAGTTAATATTTTATTTCTTGTCTTTGCTGACACAGTTTAATTTACAGACTC
>NZ_JAMOKS010000088.1:0-1450 GCF_023656785.1 Parabacteroides caecihominis | reverse complement strand
TGACTTGTCCTAAAATAGCTTTACACAGTAATAACTATAAAAAGTGTACAAGTTATGATTAGACGAGAAAGGAAATTCTATTCAGAAGAATTCCGTGAGCGTGTTTTGACTGCTTACTACAACAGTAATGAATCAGTCGACATGATAGCCCGACGCTTTCAGGTAAAGAGAGATACGGTCAGTAGTTGGGTTCATCGTAAAAGAGTTGCTTCCAATCCCAAAGAAAGTAGTAAATTCGTGGTATCAAGTATAATACCTATGAAAGAAGAAAAGCTACCTATTGAAGCAATGGAAGAACGTATCCGTGAACTAGAGCAACAACTGGCGAAAGAAAAAATGCGTTCCACTTGTTTAGATACTATGATTGATATTGCGGAACGTGAGCTAAAGGTTGATATAAGAAAAAAATCTGGTGCCAAACAGTCCAAGAAGTAAGGCAAAAGCATCCATCATATAAGATAGATGTTTTATGCCGGCTGTTTGGCAAAACCCGTCAGGCTTACTATGAAAAGTCTCATTATGTTGCCAATAAGAATGTGGAAGAAGATGTAATCTTGTCTCTGGTACACAATGCTCGAAAAGATTTTCCACGTATGGGTGCGAAGAAGTTATTAATCTATCTTCAACCTACATTCCAAGTGATGGGTATACACATAGGTCGAGATGCTTTCATTGAATTACTGTATCGTAATTATTTATTGGTCAGAAGGGTGAGAAATAAGAGAAAAACGACTTTTTCCAATCATTGGATGCGTAAATACCCCAATTTGATAAGGGATTATATACCAACGGCTCCCAATCAATTATGGGTAAGCGACATTACTTATATTGAGATGGCAGGGCGTTTTGCTTATCTAGCACTTGTAACAGATGCCTATTCTCATAAGATCGTTGGTTGGGAGCTTGCTCCATCACTTCGTGCTTGCAATGCTCTTGCTGCCTTGAAAATGGCTTTAAATAGTTTACCGGAAGGATATTCCGGGCTTATTCATCATTCAGACAGAGGAAGCCAATATTGCAGCGCCAGTTATGTTAATTTGCTAACGCAGCATAAGGTACAAATTAGCATGACGGAAAGTGGCGATCCACTTGAAAATGCAATAGCAGAAAGAATAAATGGCATTCTGAAAACAGAATGGATATACGATGTTAAGCTAAAATCATGGCAGGAAACTATTAACTTCATTAGTCGAATTATTGATTTATATAATAATCAAAGACCACATCAGAGTATTAGTTATATGGTTCCTGCCTTGGTTCATCAAGCAAATATTAAAACAGAACGTAGATGGAAGAATTATTATCGAAAGAAGAATGTACTTAATGAAGAAGTTCCTATCTTTGATCCGAAGTGTAAAGGCATAGCAGGACTAAAACACTCAATTCCTGATAATGTCAAGCTAAGATAGGACAAAGTAATAAATCTGTAAAGTTTTTCTAGGACAAGATA
>NZ_JAMOKS010000087.1:0-1516 GCF_023656785.1 Parabacteroides caecihominis | reverse complement strand
TGACACACCCCCTGCCCCCTCTCGAGAGGGGAAAGGGTACTTTCAGATGCTATGTCGTTGTGCTCCAGGCGGATTTCGTTCAGGGTCGTTTGGCCGATGATGGCGGGGACGATGCGGCTACGGCCGTCGAGGTTGCCCCAGCTGACCAGGGTGTAGGTGCCCGGGGGGACGACCAGTTCGTGGGCGAGAAGGCTGTCGCCAGCCAATTGCTCGACCTGGCGGAGGATGCCGGAGGCGTCGAAGAGGTATTCGTCCATGGTGTCGACGTAGTCCGGGAGTTCGTTGGCGGTGCCGGTGAAGACGTACCAGTATTCCAGGCGGGCGGTGTAGTCGCAGTCGGGGAGCTCGGCGTCGAGGTCGCAACTATTAGTGGCGATGGCCACTAATAGCAATATGCCAATGTGCCAATATGCCAATAAAGAGAGATGTCTTTTCATAAGGAGTCCTCCTTTCTGATAATCAACTCCAACATGACCTGGCGGTTGATGGCGGCGCGGGGGTCGGTTTTTACGTCTTCGCGGTCGAGGTAATGGCGGGCGGTCTCAATGTCGCCCAAAAGGAGGCTGGCGGCTGCGGCGTTGATTTGGGCAACGAGGCTGTCGGGGTAGGTTTCGGCGGCGATTACGTAGACTTCGCGGTGTTGCTCCGTGGCGGGCGGGTAGTAACGGGCGACGCGGTACATCTCCGGGAGGGTGAGCCGTTCGGGATGCGAGTACAACAGGCGGGCGGCTTCGGCGTCGCTGACCGGGGCCGATTCGTAACTGAGGCGCAGTTCCACACGGCGCAGGTAGGGGAAGAAGTCGCGCAGCAGTTCGCCGTAGACGCGGCCGTCTTCCAGTTGCATCAGGTAGGTTTCGCGGCCTTCGAAAATGCCGTAGTTGTCGATGATGAAACAGACTGCTTTTGCATAGGGTTTGCCGGAGACCGACACCATGCGGCGCAGTTCTTCCCAGTCTTCCGCCACGCTGCCGCAGATCACCGGGCAGCCTTCCGGCAGGTAGCGGCGGCTGATGTAGGTGCGGAACTCTTCGGCACGCTGGCGCGACAGTGTCTCGTTATGCTGGTAGGAACCTTCGGGCGAGGCGTAGCCGGTGACCAGCACCTGCCGGAACTGCGAGATGCCGGATGCCTTCAGGCGGCGGAACAGGCTGTCGGCATAGGCGAGTTCTTCCGGGTTCTTCCCGAAGTCAGGCTCCACGCGGACACTGCCCTGGCGGTAGTCGAGGTAGGCTACCAGCGTCTCGGTGCGCAGGCGGCCGGGTTCTTCTTCGGGGATCAGGAAACGGATTTCCTTATTATAGCGGTTGTAGATCGCGGCAGCCTCGGCAGTGGGTTCGCCGGCTATCTTTACACAGGGCGGGACGAGCGCCAGGTCGGCGGTCAGTACCTCGTCGGCAAGCACCTCTCCCCGGCAACAGTCGCGGCTGATCTGGCGGAGCGACAATCCGGCGTTGCGCATCCAGGAGGTGTAAGGCACGCGGACGGTATAGTCGATCTCGTGGCGGCTTCCTTTTTT
>NZ_JAMOKS010000085.1:0-1582 GCF_023656785.1 Parabacteroides caecihominis | reverse complement strand
TGTCTTACCCTAGAAAAAGTTGACTTAATGAAAGTTAATTGATTATGGGTACTCGCACCTTTAAAGGTCGTAAAGTTTACGACACCGCTTTTAAATTCGCTGTTATTGAGGAGTATTTCTCTGGCAATTTGAGTTTTTATGATTTCTGTAAGAAAAAGTCCCTGGATCGCGGCACATTTAATTATTGGCTTCTTACCTTTGCTCCTGAAGGATATTTAAGTTCCAAAGAAATGGGCAAAGAAAAAGAACGCAGTGAGTCCGAAGAAATTCGAGAACTCAAACGCCAGCTCCACCAGAAAGAGCTGGAATTGAAAAAGGAGAAGATGCGTGCCGACTTTTATGAAACGATGGTCGATGTTGCTGAAGAACAGTTTAATATCGATATCCGAAAAAAAGCTGGCACCAAACGGTAAAACGGCTTACTGCAGAGGCCGGAGGACATTCAGTCACCGGCCTGTGCAGACTGTTTGGTGTAAGTAAACAAGCCTATTATAAGCACGTTGACAATATTTTTGCCCGTCTGGCCCATGAGCGGTTCCTTGTGGAATATGTTCATACCGTGCGTGATCTTGATCCCGGCATCGGTGGAGAGAAGCTTTGGCTAATGTATAAAGACTACTTCGGCACAGACTATAGTTTAGGCCGTGATGCTTTCCTTGCTGTCTTGAAAGAATATAGACTGATGCTTCGCAAACACCGCAAAGGTCCACGGACTACCAATTCCAACCATGACCTGGCAGTCTACCCCGATTTGGTTCGTACCCTACTTGTTACCCGCCCCAATCAGGTGTGGGTGAGTGATATAACTTATGTGCGTACAGATGAAGGCTTTTGTTACCTTTCCATCATTACGGATGCATACACCCATGAAGTGGTGGGCTGGTTTGTAGGTCCCACTTTAGAATCTATCTATACGCTGGAAGCATTAAAAATGGCATGTAAACGCTTGGAGGGTACTAATATAAAGTTGATTCACCACTCCGACCGTGGTTGCCAATATGCAAGCCTGCTATACACTGCTTACCTTAAGGGATTGAAAATACAGATCAGTATGACCCAAAGTGGAGATCCAAAAGACAATGCCGTAGCCGAACGTATTAACGGAATACTTAAAACGGAGTTTCTTAACCACCATCACTTTGCCGGTATAAGGCAAGTTCGCAATACAGTAAGTCAAGCTATAGAATTTTACAACAATAAGAGGCCACACCGGAGCCTGGATATGATGACACCTGTCCAGGCAAGACAAATGACAGGGCAGATAAAAAAACGTTGGAAAAGTTATAAAGACAGTTATAGGGAGGAATGTATCGTCTAAGATTTGCTATCTTTGTTCCACAGGAAAAAAAGAAGCTCCCCGGGGAGCACCGGACAAGAAAAGGCCTGATCTAAAAACAAGGTCTTTCTTGTTCAAGAATATTATTATAAAAGATAATATATCAACCCTATTTAGGGATAAGAAAAAAGGGGTAAACCGCTTTTAGAGATAAAAGAAAAAACGGTCAACCCGATATAGTTTTAAATGTTAAATCCAGTCAACCCACTTCAGGAGTAAGACAAAAAACAGACAACCAAAATTAGG
>NZ_JAMOKS010000084.1:0-2319 GCF_023656785.1 Parabacteroides caecihominis | reverse complement strand
GATAAACAGATAACCGATTCCGCCGAATATGGCAAGGAATACAAATCCGATCAGAATCAGCTGCTTCTTGGGAGAAGCAGCTTTTAAAGGGACAGTGGCAGGTTGTATTATTGTATACACCGGTGTCTGTTCCTGTACACGGAGTTTATCCTGTTCCAACTTCTGGGCCAGCGTATTGTATACATTGAAGGTTAATGTCATTTCATTCTTTAAACGTTCCTGTTCCGTGCGGTAGCTGGCTGAGATGATATTTTTGTTGGCATCCTCAAAGGCCGCATAAGCACGTTGTGCTTTATAGTAGGACTCACGGGCTTCGCTGAATACTTTCTCTGCGAATTCAAGGTCTTGCTTTACCTTTTGGGTACGGTAATTAGTAATGTATCCCTGAAGTTTTTCCAATACAATTTGAGTGATATTCGCTGAGATCAACGGGTCCTGCATCTGAACGGAGACAGTGATTACCGATGTCTTTTTATCCACAGAAGCGGAAATACGTTCCTGTAAATCCTTTATAACATCTGCCTGTTCCTTTGTCAACCTGAAAGAAGTCAATTCTCCACTACTTACCGGTTCTTCTTTTGAGAACAAATCTTTCACAACACCTAACAGTTTGAACGGAGTCTGTACCACATAACTCCACCACGCACTTTTCTGGTGATCATCCATATAATCATATAAGGATGCAGAATAATCCCCTTCCTCATTTGTTACCTGTACGGGGAATAACTCCAGTAAAAAAGGAATACTGCTGACTACATCCGGATACAGGTCTGGGGAGATGGCATCCGCTCCCGAAGAACTGTTCAGGTTAATCCCTGCCATGGCTGCCAATCCACCCAGATTCCCCATCTTTTTGGATGGGTCGGATGTTTCGGGTGCCAGTTTTACGGTTGTACTATATTCTTTCGGTATGCTGAAAGCTACGACAAGACCGACTATAACTGCAATTCCGCAACATTTAAAAAGGAACTTGCGTTCACTCCATAAACGTTTAGCCAGTTCAATCAAGTCTATCTCCTGTGCATTATCTGTGTCAGGAGCATTCATTTGAATCATATCCACTTTGTTAATTGAAAATTAAAGATTGAAAATTGAAAATTATTTCAGCGTGTTGATGATAGAGGTGACCATGGCTGCCATCGAAGTGGTTGAACTGGCTATACTCAGTACCTCCGCCAGGCTGGTTTTACGATCGCGCTGTGTCTTGGTCGGAACGACGATTTCACACCCGGGTTCTACCTTCGGATAACGTTTAAAGAAGATAAAGCATTTCTTCGTTGTTGCAACTTTACCGTTCATATAGATTACGACCGGATATTTACGGGCAATATCGTTATATCCGCCGGCTTGCGACAAACAATCTCCAACAGACATTCCTTTCGTATAGGTCACGCTGTTTGGATAAGTTACGGCGCCGTTTATCTTTACCGTACTTTGCAACTGAGGAATATAGAGCGCATCCCCATCACGCAATACCACATCGTGCGCACTTCCTGGATTAGCCAAAGCCTTTTCCAAATCGATACCCACCGAGTAGTCTTTGATGTTTTCCAGTGACAAAGCCACCGAATCGCGGCTCTGTTTATTGGAACTCAGTTGCAGCAGAGTTTCCAGGCGGCGCATCTCATCTTCTGTTAGCTGGCGTTTCAGGCTTGCTCCTTTTACATAGGCATCAGGAGTTATTCCTCCGGCTTTGGCTATGATATCACTTAGACGGGAGTTCTTTTCGGCCAGTACGTAATCGCCGGAAAAAGTAATTTCACCATTTACCTTCACCACCTGTTGTTCCTGATAACCCGGTGAGAAACGCACATACACTTCATCGAACGGTTCCAATGTAAAGACCGTATCGCTTTTCTTTCCATCCGTAGAAATTAAGCCCAAATTATCGTTCAATGCGAAATTGAATACTTCGGCCGTACGGTTAGTGTTCTCGTAAGTCTTTGCATCCTTAATCCTTCGGGCTACTTCCACATTGACCGTTGCTGCCGATTCCTTTAATCCGCCGGCCATCATAATGGCATCTTCAACGGTCAGGTTATTCCGGTAAGGAAGGACAGTGTCTATGTAATTTACCGCTCCACTTACTTTGATCGTATAAGGTTCGCGAAGGTCAAACAGGGATGGAATGTTCAGTTGGTCTTCCGGTTTAAGTTCTATATCCGGAGACGTGCCACTGAGAATGCCACGAATGTTTACGGCTATAACAGTCGTTGTGAAATCCGGATTCAAACGGGTAATCTGGGCACGGCCGGTAAACTCATCTCCTTTCAAACCGGCTGCCTGATCAACCAGTTGACGGACCGTATGAACCGTACC
>NZ_JAMOKS010000083.1:0-3969 GCF_023656785.1 Parabacteroides caecihominis | reverse complement strand
ATAAAGCTTCTTGAAATTGTCAAGATTGAGATTATCAACAACAGTATTGACCACACGGACCGGATCGTTCGCTGCTATGTTTTCATCAATTCTGCCGGGAAAAAGAACTGTTTGGTTGGGAATATAAGGACGAAAATGTAACTTTGCCATAATGAAAAACTTTATGTCTAAAGATACAAAAACTTTGGGTAATAACAAAGCCCGGGCTTGTGAAAGTCTGGGTTTTGTGCATAAAAAAAGGTTGTGCCAGCGTTTTGACACAACCTCCAAAAGAGAGCCTACGGCATGGGGCAAAGCCCCATAAAAATAGTTGTCGTTACGGATTCGCTTCAATCCCTGCCTGGTAAATATCCAGTGTGATGGCCGGATTATCCGAACCGGCAGGTGTCGTCGGGTGTTCGCAGGTGATCGTTACCGTGGCGCTGCGGGCGGCGGCGCCTGTACCGGCACCGCCGGTTTCTTCCTGGGGTTTGGCAGTGATTTTGAGCACCATGCTGCCTAAACCGCCTGTGAGGGCTGTATCGGTGGCGTCTTTGCTGTTGCTGAATGTCAGCCAGTCGGCTTCGACGGCTGTCGCGTTTCCGTCGGCGTCATTGACGAAAGCCTTTACCGTCCAGTTGTCGTTGGTGATGAACTGGGCGGCTTCGTAGATGGCGCTGGCGTCGGCTTTCACGGCGGGGAAGTCGATATGGCCGTCGGTGATATGGCGGTCGTCGAGCGTGATTACCGGGACGGAAGCCTCCTGTGTAACCTTGATCACTTTCACTCCCGTAGCCAGACGGAGGGTGACGAATCCCGTACGTACGCTGGCACTGTCGTTGAGCGTGGTGCCGATCTCGATCACGGCGTCGCCCGTGCCGCTCATGATGCGTTTGTTGGTGCCGTCGAGGGCATAGGCTTTCAGCCAGTTGCGGTAGGCGGTGTCGCCCAGGTCGTCGATCGACCAGGCGGCGTTGGTAGTCAGCTTGATCTGATAGGGTTTGCCGGTCGTCTTATTCACCGGGATGCCCAGCGTGTAGTCGTAATGCTGCGGGGTTTCTCCGGTGGCTGCTTCCAGGTCGGTAAAGTCGTCGGCGGTACGGTCTTCCACTTTGACGATCTCACCCGTGCCGCCCTTGCCCGCCTGCACGATCACCAGGTCGCGGTAGATGGTGGCATCCTGGCGGTCATACAGGCGGATGCTGCCGGTACGTGCCAGGGTGGTGTCGTTGGCCAGGAGGTCGAACTTAAAGCTCTTGCCGTGTTGGTTCAGTCCCGGCTGGTCGGTGACATGTATCCAGGTGGAGTCGATCACGTCGATGCGGATGGCCCATTCCTGTTGGATGGAGGTTGTCTTATCACCGCAACTGTCAACGCCGATTACGATATCCTTGTATTCGGTATTCGCCAGAAGCGTCGGATTGCCGCCGCCGGTAGCGGCCAGCATTAGGGTATCGGTCTTTTCGGTTACCCCAACGGCATCGGTAGTCCCGTCGGTCGGACGGTTTACGACGGTATAATCCCCGGTGGCACTCAGCTTGCCGATGGCTACCGGGACAGCGGCTGCCGCGTTTCCTTTCTGTACGACCACCAGTGTCTGCATGATGGACGGGCGTTGCACGTTGCGGAATACCAGTGTTCCGCGGCGTTCGTTTTTGTAAGGGTTCGCCGTTTGCGGAAGTACGGTGGCGAGGGTTCCGACCGGGAGGTCTGCCGGGTCGATATTGGTTGTCGTGTCGATCCAGGCGGCGTTATAGCCTTTTGCCAGTTCCCATTCGCTGATGGCGTCGACGGCTACGTTCACCGGGCGGCCGTTACCGTCGGCACGGGCGGCGGGGAGGGTGAGCAGTTGGCCCGAACCGTCGGTAATGACTTCTGTCAGCGTAAATTCCACACAGCTCAGGGCGATGCTACCCAGCGACATTTCGTAGGAGATGGTGTCGCCGATCAGCCAGTCTTCGACGGTGATGGTGGCACTGAGGCGGGTAGGATCGAGGTCGTTGATCTTGATCAGATACTGGTTGTTGGGTTTTACGATGATGGGGGAGGCGCCGGCGGTGGTGCCTGTCTTGCTATTGTCTTCATACATATAGACGTTGTAGACTACCTTGGCCCCTGTCTTTCTGGTCTTGCCGTAGAGGGTGAGGTAGAAGCGGTCGGCATCGTCGCCTTCGCCCGTTTCAGGTGCTTTGCCGTTGTTCATATCGGGGTAGAGATAGAATGCGCTTGCCACGCGGCCGTTGTTGGCGTTCGGGTAGCGGGTGAAGTCGAACTGCTGCATCTCTTCCAGCCGGGTGTCGCCCGAGTAGAGGTATTCGGCGTTTTTCGTTGCCTTGAAGTTATTCACCTTATTGATCAGGGCGGAAGGGTGTATCTTGTTGAGCACGATACCTTCGATCACTAGGTCGCTCGTTTCGGCATAGTTTTCGATGTCGAAGCGGGAGACGATACGTTTGAGGGTGATGGCGCGGCTGGCAACGGTCGTACCCTGTTTGATGGTGTAGCCGGTGACTTCCGGTGTGGCGGTATCGTCTGCATCGAGTATCTGCACCGAGTCGATAGCCGTCATAATCAGCGGGCAGGCCAATTGGTCGGCGGTGGTGAGGACGTTTGTCTTCATCGCCAGGAACTGCGCTTCGGTGGTCTCACCCAGTTTCAGACGGTCCATGTCGTGCTGGCCGATGGCGTTGGCGATGAAATAGATTTTCTTTTTGCCTGTGCCGTTCAGTTGGATGGAAGCTGTCTTGTCGGCGCCGGTAGCGGTCAGCTGGTTTTCGCCGATCTTGAATTCTTCGGCAAAGACGGTCGTCGTCGAGTCGTAGGGAGTATCCGCATGCTGGTCGAATACATAGATAGAGAGGCTGTCGATGGTCGATTCGGCCACCGAAGCCGGCAACTTATCCAGTGGGTCGGGGTCCGCTTTGCTCAGGGGAACACTCCCTTTGGCAAAATCTTTCAGGGCAAAGCCGAAAGCCGTCTTGCCCGCTTCGGGTTTCAGGCCGCTTCCGTCGCCACTGTCGATCTCATCGTCCGAGCAGCCCGCCAATAAAAGGGCTGCCAACGCAAACATAAAATACTTTGTTTTCATAACACAATTTGTTTAATAATTAATACTGAGTGTTTATTTAGTTAATTAATAATTCACTATTTATCAGATATGAACTACTTGTATCTCTTTAATGGGGCTTTGCCCCATGCCGCAGGCTCTCTTTTGCCGTCAGTTTCAACTGACGGATAGATAAATCTTCCGGTTTTACCGGATTCCTCTGTGGGTTTCAACCCCTTTATCTGGTATCATATTATGAAAGGGGATAAATCCCACAGAAGAAGAGGCTTTGCCTCCTGTATTTAGAACCGTTGGTTGAAACCAACGGCAAAAGAGAGCCTGCGGCACGAGGCGAGCCTCGTTTTAAAAGACACCATAAATAGTTCAAATCTTTCTATATCATATTTCTTTTCTTCCATATCTCTTTTCTCTTTAATTTTCAATTATTACATCGTTCCTCCGATCGTTCCCCCGTCTTCCCAGTCACTGACTCCGGTGAAGGAGACGGAGATGTCGTTGCCGTCGATGGTGATGATGATGGAGAATTCCTGCCGGATGTTGCGGGTGAAAGGGACGCTCATGGCACGGAAAAACTCCGTCAGGTTCACTTCGCGGATCAGGGGGCGGTCGCCTGCCCGGATGCGGAAGAGCAGCTGGGTGTTGTCGGTGTAACGGTATGTCATCAGATCGCCTGTGACGGTGCGGTTCGGGCGCATCGAGGCTTTTGTGTACTGGGTACAGAGGGTTGTTTCGTCCATCCGGGGGATGGGATATATCCATTCTTCGCCGACGAGGCCGGTGATAGAGGTGTTGACACGGGTGGCGATGTCGAAGCCTGCCGCCGCGGGGATGCCGCGGAGGGTGAAAAAGAAGTCGTCCGTGTTCGGCGGAACGTCGCGCAGCCACTTGGCGGTGACACGCAGCAAGGCGTGGGCGTGGGTGGT
>NZ_JAMOKS010000082.1:0-4974 GCF_023656785.1 Parabacteroides caecihominis | reverse complement strand
AAGATTTTCCGGTTTAGATTTTAATGCAGGACGTGATTTAGCATCTGACATCTCTACACTGCTACGTGAAGACTTATCATGCCAATCCAAATCAGCAGTGACGTATTCTTTTTCTGGTTGTATCTCATAGAGCGTTCCACCCGCAACCTCTACAATCAGTTTAGCAGCTTTTTCCGTCGTTCCTGTTGCTGAAAAATAAGCCACTAATGTCTTATTACCCTGTTCCTGTGCATTTATAGTGATACATAACACCATGATCACTACCATAATCATACTTTTAATCTTCATTGCCATTTATAGTTTTAATCTCTATTATTATGGTACAAAATTACAGAATAGTATCTATCATTAAGGTATATAAATCACTGATTATCTAACCAAAATCACTGATAAAAGAAAAAACGAAGGAAGACTTCAACAGTATATTCGGATTTACTGTTGTGTTTTCAATTCTATAAGGCAGAATTATGTATTGTCGAACCGACGGATTCACCCATTCCTAACGCTACGAAAGTATGCCCATTGCGCTGCTTTGGTAGAATACAGCTGAATCCTCTGATAGCCTTTCTGTTGCCTTTTACTTCCTTTTTATATGCGAAAAAAGTTGATCGAACAGCGGCCATGTACGTGGCTAATTATAGACTCCCACTGTATTATTCAAAGAGAGTGATATTCCTCTACTGATCATAAAGCGATTATAACCATAAAAGTGATGTATTCAAATTAAAGAATTTCAGCAAAAAGGATTATTCCAGTGATTGTTTTGAATTAGTAGGTAATCTTAATAGATTAAGTTGTAAAAACCCAAAGGAATTTGTTGAGATTATGAAATTGGTATATGTAAGAGGATAAATTCTAAATCTCGTCCAAATAAAATCGATAGAACCCTAACCTACTAACTTTAACGTGTCCTTGGATAAGTTCATATAAGTGCAAAACCACTCAATAGCCACAGACATAAATTTGATAGAGGATGATTATGGATAAAATCAATTTATAAGTAATAGATTTTCTTTTTATGTAAAAAAAACAAGGGCCAGCTTCTATTACTGATTTATTCCGTATATTTGTACTATTAACTTAAATTACATTATTATGGAAAAGGAAATGATTGTTAATTTTTTACATAATACTACTCTCAAAAAAATAGCCGAAGCAACTAACTCCAAGCTTATGATAAACATTCGGTTTCGTCTATTTATAATTTTAGCTGGTATAATATTTTCACTGCTTTACATTCTTATATGGCTTCCTTTTATCCCTGTTTTCCAGCAATATAATCCAGAAATATGTGCTATGATCTTAGTTATGTCCTTACCAACACTTGCCTTGCTTATCAAATGCGATAGTTTGGATATGTCATACATCATTACAGAAGATGGAAAAAAATTGGATATATACCAGTATAGAGTAAATATGATGCATTCATATTTTCTCAAGGAAGGGTATATAACCATAGGAAGGAATAATCAGGCTTTCTATTTATCAGTTATAGACTCAATTAAAGACAAGTTGGAAACTAATGATATTTTGAACTTAAAATATCACCTACCTATAATAGCTCTTATTATAGCAATACTCAGTTTTGTAATTAATGAAACTGTGGATTTCAGTAGTAGATTCTGGGTTGTGTACATTCTTCTAAACGCATATTCTACAACGTTAATTATTTATATAATTCTTCTTATTTTCAGACAGGGGAAAAGGAAAAGTTATAATTTGTTGAATTCTATATTGCATGACCTGTCAATTCAGGATGCTATTGAATACAATCGAAGAAAAAAAAGCAAAATTTGTAAGTTTTTTGAACACGTTGCATCTTTTTTCTAATGGTTCAGTGTATAGTCTGTTGACTGATTTGAGAATAAGAAAAAAGTCGTGCAACGTATTATGGTAAATTGGAAAATCTCATGAATGCGAAAAAAGACTCTGACAAATCCTTTGCAGCTACAATACCTGATGTTGTGAAAGCATTCAGCATTTCCGATGAGTCCATTATGGAGGTTGCCAATCTTTGGGAGGAAGAGTATGTATATGCAAATCTACCCGACAAGAGATATTCTGCGGGTATTGATAATGTTATGAGCTATCCCGAAGAAGTAAGCAAGCAACTAGTGAACATAATAGGTATTGAACAACCTATTACAAATACTTTGCTATATAAAAGGATACTACGTATCTGGACTCTAATCAGGGGAACTTCCGGTCTACAAAAATTCATTAATAATCTCATCATAGATCTATACAAAAATTCTCTACCGATCGCAAGTTCCGTTATTTATTGGGAAAGAGCGAAAAGGTCAGTAAATTATATCTATTACCGGATCAATTCAAAACGAGATATACAGGATATTCCTATACTGGAAGCTATGAATACCGCTCGATATGCCATAGAACAGCAAATATCCATATTTACGGAAGATCTCAAAAAAATTCCCAAATTCTTGGTTTCAGTAAAAAAGGAGCGAACATATATATGATGGCAACCAAACAGGCAATAAATAGTCTAGGAGTATTGGGAATATTCAATAATACAAATGGATGGATTTCAATGAAAACTTAAAATATAAAATTCAACATTTTTTGCGTAATTGTCCGACTTCAGGTTAGGGATAATCAACGTTAAATCAAGAAATATTCTTTAATGTTTAACTATAAAATATAAATCCGATATGGATAAAAAGATTTTAATACCTATGGATATCTATAAAGAGATTTATCCGTGGCTTATTGAGGATACAGGTTATAAACCTGTTATGTTTTGCATGGAGTTTCACAACATGGTTGAAGATTATGAATATAATCTGGAATGCCTTAAAGAGGAAGAACTTCTTACCTCTAACCAATTTGATATTTTATATAACCATGCTTTAAAAGTCTGCAACTATCTCATTTTTGACCTTGTATATTGGCGAGAGCTATATGATATGTCCCCGTTTATAAATTTAAAACTTAAGCAATTACAGGATAGTTGGAATCAACATATCAAAACACATCTCCATTTTCAGAAAAATGATGAAAATGTCTATTTTAGCTTTATATTTCTCACTGGGCTTTATATTAAATATAAGATTACTCAAGGTCTGTTCGATATATCTTGCCCTTCTACTATGAATGTGGATTTAGAAAATAAAGAAATCATCAGAATTGAAATACTTGAATTATACAAATTCCTTCGCACCGAGATAAAAGATACCCAAAAGAATATGGTTGAAATACGATATAATGGAAAAAAGCTATTGATAAAAAATACAGAAAACTGGTTTACACAAACGATTAGTCGCCACCTGGACTCCTCCGTATCTGAAAAAGATGCAACTATTGCCCCATCTAATAATAATTCATATTATCGTCCTGGTAGAAAAGGGAGAAAACCTGATGTTTCATACCTTACGCTAGTTATTTCTGCCTACCGATTAATAAAACGTCTTTCTTTCTCCAATAAAGGACTGACTAATGTAGAAGGATATTTCATATTAGATTTTCTTAAATTCCTTAATGCAATTGAAGAAGGAAGTAAAAAAGATGACATTCTTAACCTACGTGCTACAATAAAAAATTTACTTAATAAAAATTATGAACCAGAGTGGTTCGACGACGTTTTGTTAAGCACTTAGTTATCAACATATTAAATACATGCATCGACATAAAAAATAAGACATAATTAATAGTCTATTTATTATGTCTCATTATTAATTTCTCATGTTGCCTAATTGCTACACTTTTGCGGTATAGTTAGAAACATAAGGCGCCTGGTTACTAATTTAGGAATAAATTAACCTCTAAAAGAAATTAAAATGAAACAGAGTAATATTGAATTATTTAACATGTATATATTGCCGGAAAAAGATTTTATCTGGCGGGTTTGTCGGAAATATGCCCGATCATTGAATCAATGTCAAGAGTATTACAATGAAGCACTGTATATTGCTTTTATTGGAGTACATACATATAAAACAGATTATTCAATCAGGGTCTGGTTATACGTCATTATCAGAAGATCAATAAATAAGTTGTCTATCAGAGAAGCTCAAAGACCCAAGCATGAGAATTTCTCGGATATTGAGAATTTATCCACTTCTTTATTGGCTCTAGACTGCAATACCTACATTGGAAGTGATTATAACCAATTTAATTACACAGATGACTTAATAACTGCACTTGAAATGATTAGACCAGCTTCTAAAGAAGCCATATTGTTACAACAATCCGGATTTACAATAAAAGAAATATCAAAAAAATTATTTGAGAACGGACTACTTAAAAATCAAAATCTTAATACAGTAAAATTTGTTCTGTTTGCAGGAAAACATCGCTTGCGTGAGATTCTAAATAGAGACGGAAAGTTGATATCCACTCCAATCAATGTATTGACAAACAATCTGTCGAACTAAATAAATAAAAATCCGCACCTAGCGAGAAATAATTAGATCGGTCAAGTATCATATTACAAATCGATGGATTTAGAGAACCTAAATTTTGAGATATATAATAGATAGTGATAGGATAAAAAGTATTATTCAAAAGCATCCTAATAGATGCTAGTTTTAGCATTTCCTCTGCCGAATCGAATGTTAGTTCATAGTTTCGGCAGAGTTTTCTATACTTCCCCTGCATTGTTCAAAAAGAGTGATATTCCTCTATTTATCATAGTATGTGTAAGAGGTTGTGTCAAAACGCTGGCACAACCTTTTTTTATGCACAAAGTTTTTGTATCTTTAGGCATAAAGTTTTTCATTATGGCAAAGTTACATTTTCGTCCTTACATTCCCAACCAAACAGTTCTTTTTCCCGGCAGAATTGATGAAAACATAGCAGCGAACGATCCGGTCCGTGTGGTCAATACTGTTGTTGATAATCTCAATCTTGACAATTTCAAGAAGCTTTATAAAGCAACCGGTCGTTGTCCTTATCATCCTAAAATGATGCTTAAGGTGATTATCTACGCCTACATGAACAATATCTATTCGTGCC
>NZ_JAMOKS010000081.1:0-5115 GCF_023656785.1 Parabacteroides caecihominis | reverse complement strand
ATCTCGAGATAGTTTACTTCTACCGATCGGTTAATTCAATTATTCATACAACAAATATATTGAATTAATCTTGCTTTGGTGAACTATGCAAAGTTAGAGCATTTCAAGTACAAATTTGCTCCCATCCACATCTTCACAAAGGAGGTCGAAGATCACCGTACGCTGTTCTATTACTTCCGGTTGGATTTCTTTATCGAGATAGGTCAGGTCTTTCACCTGACGTTCGCCCTCAAGCGTGGCATTGATAAAGTCGATTGCTACTTGCTTTTCACCGAAAACGGTCTTGAAGCCCTTGTCGAGCATGATGTTCACATACTTTTCCATAAGTCAATAGTTTTAGTTGTTTATTACCCGATAATAGGTAACAGGACAAATGTAGGAAATATTTTATTTAATCCAACCGCAGAAGAAGATTATTTGATTCAAATGATAGAAATAATTGAGCTATCTGCTAATTATAGGATGAACCAATTAGTGACAGTGTCTTCAGGCTGTAGGCCTGTAACAAATTAGCCCAGGGTTCGAACCCTGGGTCCCCTTGAATCCTTCTCTTTCTGAGGCACCCTGTAGGGTAGGGGCGGAAAAGCAGGAGCGAGTTTTCATAAACCCAGGGTTCTAACCCTGGGCTGGTTTGTTAAAGCCTTACAGGCTTACATTAACATCGTAAAGGCGGTTCACAAACCGCCCCTACCAACGCACAACATTCATATCTGATAAATTCTGAACCATATCATAAATTCAAAACAGTTCTTAAAAAATCAGAATTCCCCGTCAAAACTACGAACATCTCGTAATTATATCTATATTTACGACATCAAACATTCTAAATCGGGACTTGTATGAAAAACATATTAAAATACCTATTATCCTTCTGCGTTATGCTTCCTCTGTTCTCTTCTTGCAAAGGAAACATGAGCAAAAACGAGACTAAGAACTATTCACTCCAACCGGGAGAAAAACGTATCGTCATTCCGATAGATGATAATACAAGTTGTTATAGCATGTCCATGTTTTCTTACATTACTCCTGAAGGGATTCCTTATCTGAGTTATGAAAATGAACAAACCAATGAACTAAACTTTTATCGGCTCGATTCCTGCAAACTATCCCACAAGATCAAAATAGCCATGGAAGGTCCCGATGCAGTCGGACGCTTCATCGGTCATACAGTTATCGATCTCGACAATATCCTGATATTTAATCAATTCAAAATATCTAAGATTAATAAATCCGGAAAAATTCTGGATAAATATGACCTGATAACCGACACTCAAATGGCTCTTGCCCATCCTCCTACGTCCAAAGTTTACGCACCTATGATCCTACAGGATTCCTCTATCTATTTATATCAGGCTTTAAAGTTTTCCGACAAACATTATAACGGAGACGATCTTGAGAAATATCCATTATGTATAAAAGTCAATATGCAGACAAAACAAACGAAAACTCTGCCACTTACCTATCCCAGATTGTGGGAAGCAAAAAATGAAAACGGTATCTTCACATGCAGCAGAGACTATGACGGAACAAATTTTGTCTATTCATTTTTCATCAGCAACTCTATTCATGTCACCAACGACAACAAGACATTCAAAGAATATCCATGCAAAAGCCGATACATAAACGGTTCTCCTAAAAATCATACTGCACCCGACATTAAAACAATACGGAAAGAATCTATCGAAAACGCTTCATACGGAAATATCATTTATGATAAATACCGGAAAGTCTATTACCGCTTCTTCCAGCCGTCATGCGAGGTAAGCCCCAACGAGAATATTACCGACCTGATGAAAACCGGAAAGAAATTTTCTATCATGATTTTAGATAAGGATTTTAAGGTAATCGGAGAAACTTTATTCCCAGAAAATATCTACATCCCAGTGATGTTCTTCATCCTCAAAGATGGCTTGTATATTTCCGACAACAATTTCCAGAATCCGGAATTCAATGAAAATGTTTTAAGTTTCAGAAGAATGGATTTAATAGAACTCTAAAACAATTAATCTCAAATAGAACAGTTATGAACACAGCCGCTTGTTTATTTAATTCTCCCTATAAGGTCTCCCTCTTATTATTGATCGTACTATGTTTGAGTTGCACCTCAAACACAGATACAGAAAGACACCAGAAAAACCGTAATAACATAGTCAACATACAAGAAAGAATAAAAGAAATTAACACAGAAGAAAACCCAATCACAGCCTGGGGGATTCCCCATATATTGGGCGATTACTTATTGGTAAGTGACTATAAATCACCTGACAAACTCGTATATATATTCGATAAGAACAATTTCAAATACATTACCAGTACAGGAGACAGAGGTCAAGGGCCGGGAGAAATCTCAAACATGGGCCGAATTGCAACGAATGAAGCAGAACAAATTTTTTACCTGACCGATCACGGCAGTGAAAAAGTTCTTAGCTTCCGGCTGGATAGTGTACTGTTAAATCCGGATTACATTCCTTCCGTAAAAGCGAATATAAAAACAGAATTATTTCCATTTAACTATCAATATGTCAACGATACACTCTCTTACGGATTATTCTGGGATGTTACAAACAACGGTGATTACAAACCAATTGTAACCAAATGGAACATGAACACGGGAGAAATCATCCCCATGAAATACAGCGGACATCCGGAATTAAAAAGAAAACGAGTCAGTTTCGCTGTATCGATAGAAAACGGCATCTATGTGGAATGTTACTGGTATAATGACTTAATGTCAATCTGTAACCTGAACGGAGATTTACTCTATAATATATATGGTAAGATATGGGATACCAAAACGACAAATGAAGATCTTTACTTCCAGGATGTAATGTTCTGCAAAGACAAAATAGTAGCGAGTTATTGGGGAAGTAATAACTTCTACAAGAAAAAGAACGGAGAATTAAGTTCGAACTATCCCGACAAATTCCTCATTTTCGATTTAAACGGTAACTATCAGAAAACTCTGAACATAGGTTCGCAACTCCTTTCCTGTTGCTATGATAAAGAAAACAACCGTATTATCATGAACCTGGATGGCGATATACAATTCGGTTATCTGGACCTGGATGGGATTATTGAATAGTCAAAATCCCTATACCAGTTACCTGCCTCAGCAAATTCATCAATTATAATTGACAAAACACAAATTCAAAGCCATTTTATCAATTATAATTGACAAAATTGATATATTTGCAAAAAGCATCCATTATGATTGATAAAACTCACTTCAAACGGGAATATATAAAACGCCCTGTTTATACAGAACGTATAAAGCCCTTTTTAGGGAAAGATATTATAAAAATCCTGGTAGGACAACGCCGGGTAGGGAAAAGCTATATTATGTATCAGCTAATGGATTATATAGAAAATACTTTTCCGGATTCGCATATCATTTATATAAACCGGGAACTGAAGCCTCATGAGTTCATTCAAACAGATGATGACTTATACCAGTACGCACATTCAAACTTGCAGGAAGGTAAAAAAAATTTTCTATTTATTGATGAAGTACAGGAAATACAACGCTTTGAATATGCTTTAAGAAGTCTTCTGGCAGAAGGTGTTTGCGATATCACCTGTACGGGAAGCAATGCCTCCATGTTGTCCGGAGAACTAGCTACACATTTAGCCGGAAGATACATTGAATTCCCTATCCACAGCCTCGGATATGAAGAATTTCTTCGTTTTTTCAATTTGGATGACAACAATCAAAGTCTTTATAAATACCTGACAATCGGAGGTATGCCCTATCTGAGAGTAATAGGAACAGAGGAAGCATACGCTTTTGAATATTTACGGAATGTATATTCGACCATTTTGCTGAAAGATGTCGTCGCCCGTGAAAACATTCGGAACGTTTCATTTTTGAACGACCTCGTTGAATACTTGGCCGATAATATAGGGAATCTATTTTCAGCTTCCAATATATCCAAATACCTCAAATCCCAACGAACGACCGTGTCAACCCAAACGGTTCTGAACTATCTGAATCCATTACTCAACGCTTTTTTTATACACAAAGTATCCCGGCTGGATATCAATGGACTAAAAATTTTTGAGATCGGAGACAAATATTATTTTGAAGACTTAGGACTGCGGAATGTAATCAGAGGTTGCGATTTGAATAAAGACATTCAGAAACTATTGGAAAATGCAGTGTATTTACATCTACTATGCTCCGGTTATGACGTAAAAGTAGGTCAGCAAGGCAATTATGAAATTGATTTTGTTGGAATAAAAAACGGAAGCCGCATATACATACAAGTTGCTTATCTAATTCTTGACGAAAAAACGAGGGAAAGAGAATTCGGTAATTTAATGAATATTCCAGACCATTACCCTAAATATGTTATCAGCATGGATGAATTCAATGCCGGTACAAACGACAAAGGTATCAAACAGTTACATGTACGCGATTTTCTAAAAATGGAAATCTGAGGCATAGAGCTGTACAAAATATCTTATATGGAGAAAGTTTTATCTATTCTTTTCTGTATGATGATATACTATATATTTTATTAGAGAAGATGGATTATACATAAGTTGCAGTCATTTCAAAAATCCAGATTATGATGATAATACTCTTTGCTTTCAGAAGATAGAGTTAATAAAAGTAGAATAAAATCTAACAAAAACAACTAGTTTGCTTTGTATATAAAGCAAACTTTAGCGATATTTGCACTATATACAGTGCATGATTATGGAAAAGCGGGTTATAAAAGCTATTATCGCGGAGCGACAAAAAGAAATCAGCGAAGAAGTCGAGGTACTCCCTGTCTGGAAATGGTTGCTTACTGAATAACTTTTACTGATACATATATATCTTTTATTATGAACTCAGGACTCTTTTCTAAAAAAGTTTCCATTCAAATTTGCGTTTGATATATATTGAACGAATAAAACACATATATGCTCTTTGCGTTTGACAATTGAATTCCTTTCGTTTGATATATATTAAACGAATGGTTGTTTGGGAAGTTTTTGGCAAAACTAGAGGATGTAAATTAAACTGTGTCAGCAAGGAATAAAGTATTAACTTTGCTAACACAGTTTTTTTTATGAAAGAAGAATTTGATTTCGAGAGTATCAAGAACAAGGCCATTGAACAGCTGAAAG
>NZ_JAMOKS010000080.1:0-5717 GCF_023656785.1 Parabacteroides caecihominis | reverse complement strand
GTAAAAAAACAACAGACGAAAACGGCAGTGTCTGGCAAGGTACATACAAATTCAATAAAAACGGAACATATACCCGTACAAATATAGAAATCGACAAACAAGGAAATAAAAAAGAAGCCAATATCTACGGACAATGGTCATTCGGTGATCCAAGTTTCAGTACCATTTATTTTGGTGGAGAACATTACTGGGACATAGACGAGCTAACTAAAAACAAATTTTCCTTCTATGACAGAAGTGGAAAATTTGGCGATCCTTTCATGAATAGAGAATACATAGAACTCACACCATACCAAGAAAACAATACAACAAACTAACAACTACCCACTATTAGGAAAAATATCCTCATCTAAATAAATATCCTGCAAAAGTTCATCCTTCCGGGTGACCTTATAACAACACAATGCCTCCCCAGTTTCCATATTATACCAATCAGCCACCTTATCTTTCACAGACATATACCAAGTATAACAACCATCTTCAACATTCAATCCCTCAATATTAAGAACCAAATCCTCATCTCTAAAATCATTCAACGCTTCATCTCCGATCATGGTGCGGAACTGTCCGAAACTACTCATGCGCTGCATCCCATGCATGGCAGTATAAATCATATCCAAAGCCTTATAATTTATCTGAATCTTTTTTTTACCGTCACGACCTTTCGATTTTGAGACAGAAGCCTTTGAAGCATACTTAAAAACCTCTATCGCTGCATTTTCAAAATCCTCTATCTTCTTATATTTCTGAAAACGGGCATCAGCAACCGTACTACCATGCAATTTCTTCCATTGGGCTACTACATATTTTGCAGCTTCCAATGAATCAACAATAATATGAAAATGATAATGGAACGAAAACAAATCCTTTTTTACTACATGATAGGTACACTCCTTCTTAATCACCCCCGAAATACCAAGTGAACGAAACTTGTGTTTCGTCCTTATACCATCAGCCCACATCCGGTTACATCTACGCATGAAATCTCGCAATACCCTTGCATCATCGGTTACACAATTTTGCAAGGTAAGCGTCACAAAATAAAACTCTCTGCCTTCCGAAGCCAAATACTTCATAACCGGAAGGAACTTCTTTACATTTTGTGCCGTTTGAATACGCTGACAGATAGGACAAAAAGCCCGATGACAATAATGGGAATGCGCCTTACCTCCCTGCACAGTATAAACATTTGAACACACATGGGCATCCATATATGCTTTCATCAGCTTACTATCCGGATTCTTTTCCGAAAGTTTTCGAGTAAAATTATGGGATATGATTTTTACTTTAGCCTTTTTTTTAAGACTATCAGAACCGTTTTTTAACGGACTTTCTTTGCAGTTGGTTATATTTGTTCTATCTTTGCACATATGAAATTTTGATGTGGCTTTCGTTTGGTATCCGCCCCGCCAAGAACGAACACAAACGATTGCTAATTCTTAAAATACAAAGCCCGTTGGTTACTGCCTTCGGGCTTTCGTTTTTTCTCAGCCCAAAAGTAGGTAATTCATTCCAAACCGCCAAACATCATTCAAAAAACCTACATATAACAAGTCAAAAAGCATTTACCACGAAACTTTCTAGTTTATCTAGTATGGGGGCTCGCCCCCATTCCCCCGGCTGCGCAATTCTGACACAAATACACTACTAAATCCACAACAGACAAAGATACTTCCGGAAAAAAAACTATCTTTGCCGTACACAAAGACAACCCTTGCCGAGCGATACGGGAGAGTTGCAAAAAAAACACCGGAGTGAATTGACGGATATCCGACATCTCCGGTGGTATTTTTTTTCTTATCCCCCTCCCGTCCCCCAAAGGGGGAGCACACAAAGACAAGCCCTGCCTTCACTCAATGGAGTGTTAAATAGTTGCATATGGGTCAAGTTCCTTAATCCGCTTACACAAAAAATCAAAGCGTTTCTTTGTAAGTGGTGTAAGCGTATCGAGATTATCTCCATCGAAATTCTCCCCAAAAATAAGGTCGTTCATTCCTATGCCGTGATTGTAGTTCTCACGCACACAGTTGCGCAGCGTCCAAAGGTTACGCAGGTTTACCCAGTCTGCTGTGCGGCTCTTTACCCTGCGGAACAAGATAACGGCAGTCCGCAAATAGTGCCCCACATGGTCGTAATCGTGCAAGACACGTTTGCCCAAATAGTAAATATCCAAATCTTGTTTTTCTCTGTCCTCGACTACTTGACAGAGGAAGAATGGAATATCCTTCAGGTTATCCCATTCGATGTAGTCAGTTGGTTTCATAATGTCTTATTTGCATTTTTCTTTCCGTACTTTCCATTATTCACAGAACATTTGCTGAAATACTTCACGTAACCTTTTTATCTCACTGAAATTCAAATCTCCAATCTTTCTTTTCAGCCGGCTTTTATCCACCGTGCGAATTTGATCAGTGGCTATCTCTCCTTCACGCCCGGCTACAGAACACAGAACCCGGTAAGGATAATTTCTTATCGTTGAGGTTATCGGAACAATGACTACTGTTGTAAGGTACATATTCAAATCTGAAGGAGTGACAACTACACATGGCCGTGTCTTTGCCATTTCACCCCCACGGGTAGGGTCTAACTCTACCCAATACACTTCATACTGTTCTACCATGTCCAATCCTCAAACTTTTCATCCTCAAACACATCAGGGATAAGCAACTCATCATCCCCATTCTCATGGGCACGTTTGGCAGCTTCCGCCCATCCCTGACGTGGTTGTGCCTTTATCACAATATTGTTCCCGTCCAAAGAAATGCTCACAGCCGATTTCAAGGACAAACGCAACTGTTTCAATACTTCGGAAGGAAGTATTATCCCCTTGCTGTTTCCAATCTGAATAATATTCGTTACCATAATGTTATAACTTTATAATTGATTATCACGATACAAATATATGTAAAGTTATAACAATAACAAAAGGAAAAACAACTTTTTTCCATTTTCACCGAGAACCCTGTCAATGGCTGCACTCGTCGGGAGTGTTGGTGCACCCCCTTGCCGTGCAGCGCTCCCCGACCGATGATTTTTTATTGTGCCTTGTGTCCTTTTCCCTTTTGTCCGGCTTCTGTTCCCAAGCACATCCGGAACACATGGCAGAGCGCTTGCAAATCCCGTCCGGAAGGCTTACCTTTGCAAAAGGTTATAGCACACTATAACCCCTAAAGGGGTTGTGTGCGAGGGGTGTCCCCTCGACCCCGTGCGATGTGACGTTTCACGCCACATCTTCTAAACAGACATACACACCTAAAACCTAAAGATATGGCAAAGACATGTATCAGAGTGGAAGCCTGCAATATAGGCAGCTCGGAACGTCACAACTTAAGAAGCAAGGAGCTCGACTACATCCGTCCGGAACTCACACACCGCAACGAACAGTGGGTAGAATGTTCCATTGCCGAAGTACATCGGGACATAACGGAAAAATACAAGGAAGCCACCGGACAAGGATTACAGAAGAAAGCTACCCCAATCCGGGAAGGGGTAATAGTAATCAGCGAGGAAACCACAATCCAGCAGCTTCAAGACTTGGCCGAAAAACTGGAAGAACGCTTTGGAGTGCACGCCTTCCAAATCTACACCCATAAGGATGAAGGCGCAAACGTATGGGACGGAAAGGAAGAAGCATGGAAACCGAACTATCATGCGCACATGATCTTTGACTGGACGGACGGCCATACAGGAAAAACTGTAAAGCTGAACAGACACGACATGGCGGAGATGCAGACTATAACAGCAGAGTGTCTCAACATGGAACGTGGAGTTTCTTCAGACAAGAAACACTTGTCGGCCATGCAATACAAAAACAAAATGGAAACAGAGAAAGCTGAACAACTTCAAAAAGACATCGAGCAACTAAACAGGGCATACACTGCCGGAACCGAGAAAATCACCACAGTCCAAAAGGAACTTAGTACGGCACAAAAAGAGCTAAACAGCATGAAAACCGACATACACATCAACGAAGCCAAAGAAGCTGCCGCAAAAGCCGGAAAAACCGTATTTAATGCCGTTACAAGCGTCTTTAATGTAGGGGAAGTAAAACGACAAGCCAAAGAAATTGAAACCCTCAAAAAAGAAAATTATAACCTCTCATTCAAGAATCAAAATTTAGAAGGACAATTAAGAACCAACAACATCGAGATGCGAAGGGTACAGGAAACAACCGACAGACAGATAAAGGCAGAAGCATCCAAACTAAAACCCATAACCAACCTTTTTCCGGAAATGGAAAATGCACAGGAAAATATAGAGGAACTCCAAACTATGGGAATACAAAATAAAGATATCCGACAACTTCTTATTGGAAAGGAAATATACTACACTGGAAACCTTTACGATAAAGACAAGAGAAAATCATACCAAGTTAAAAACGTGAAAATAGATATCTCCAAAAGTCAGAATGGTATTACTACAATTTGGCTAAATAACATCCACTTTAAAAACTTTCTTAAAGAACTTTGGAATACACTACAAAAGACTTTAGATAACGGTAACTGGCTACACCGATAGAAAGACACTAATTTGAATTGCACTTCTCTTTTTTGAGAAGTGCAATTCAAATTAAATCCCGTTCATTTTTTAACGACTAAAGGTGCAATTAGCTATAAAACCAAAAGAAGGAGTAGTACCTTTTCCTTTAAACTCCCATTTAAAACCTTGACCAGGTACATTTGCATCCCAATACGAAGTCCAAGTGAAAGTGTTACTCCATAACGGTCCAGTTCCACTAAAAGCAACACTTTCAGGTGTCGTTATATTATCATCCGGACTTGGTTTAGCATTAGGATTTAATACTTCAAAGAAATAATAATTATTCTGTATTGAAGCATTCAAATCAACTTGCATCTTTAAAGTACGACTGGAATCGTAAAAAACTCCGGTAGTGCTTTGAGAACCTCCATTAATACTCAAAGAAGGGAGAACAGCCCTCGTTTCCGTTACAACATCCCTAAATACTGAAAAATCAAAATTAGCATCCTCCTTCACCTTTTTAACCAAAGTCTTTCCATTTACAGAAAAAACAACATAAGCGGTATTAGGATTTGAAATAGCACTTGCCACTTGAGCATTTAAAACCTGCAGGTTATTCTTATATTTCTCAATACTCAAAGGACTAACTTTTTCTAAATCCTGCCAATCCGAACCTGTTACATAAGACAACGCCCTCGTTTTCTTATTCTCATTGAAATAGTATTCATTTGTAATCTCATTTACATCAACAAAACGAGATAAGACCTCCATATCAGATACAGAATCACTAACCACAGGTTCTATTACTTCATTATCATTACACGAACAAACACCCAAAACAGTCAGTAGACTGATGAACATAAACATTACTTTTTTCATAAATCCTCCTTTTTTAAAGTTAATAAATAAAGGTTTCGCCCAAAAATATAAAATTTCTCCTATTTTTGCATTGAATATTAAATATTTAACTATGAATAGAATAATACATATCTCTTTACTTATTTCAACAGTATCACTTTTTCTTATTTCAAACACCGGATGTGTTGAAAAACAAGGATACTACAACCATGGAGAAGAAAGCATAATCTCATTAATTTGTGATATTACATGGGCTGGTAAAAAAACAACAGACGAAAACGGCAGTGTCTGGCAAGGTACATACAAATTCAATAAAAACGGAACATATACCCGTACAAATATAGAAATCGACAAACAAGGAAATAAAAAAGAAGCCAATA